>NZ_FNQE01000011.1 GCF_900107485.1 Proteiniborus ethanoligenes | reverse complement strand
CCTTTCTTTATTAAGATGCTGTACTCTGGCGAATGGATGGACGATGCTTACCGCGGGGATATCAGTCAGTGTTCGAGGCTGGAGGCCAGACTGAAAGATTATAAGCTTACTCCCGCCGAAATGGAGGTATGTAGGCTTCTTCTTGATGGATATACGCTTCGGCAGATTTCAGGCATACAATCCAAAGCCTATTCGACTATCAATACCTACTGCACTTCTATCTATCGGAAACTAAATATCAACAGCCGTACCGAGTTATTGATACTGCTCCAAGAATACAAGAAATAGCGGATACCACAACCCATCTAACCCCCTCTCATTAGTTCTAATGAGAGGGGGTTTTTGCGTATGTCACGTAAACTACTGAAGTGACACCGTGTATTTCTGAGGCTATAGTTTATGTATCCCCAGACGCTAGTTAGGAGGTGATCTACTTGGGGTTGATGGATAAGATCAAACTCTTGAAATCAAAATTCGAAACAGCGGAGTTGTATGAGAAGGAAACAACAATTTTTGGTTCTCAAACAAGTTATGGAAAAAAGCTGAATCTCAGCCCCGACGAAAAGTCAAAATTGGTGAAAAACCTGACACCCAGAGAAAAAGAGACATTTCTTATTTTGTTGGGAGGCTATAGCCTGAAAGAGGCTGCAAAACAACTTGGTATAAGCTATTCCACTGCCAATACCTATCAAACAGCAATTTACAAAAAGCTACATGTAAATTCACGGGCAGAATTGATAATCAATTTTAGAGATTTATGGGAAACAAGGGAGGAGTGATATGGGTTTTTCATGGCAATTGTATTTCAATAATATTTTAAGGAGGTGTTTCTAATGAAAAAAATGCTAATCATCTTTATCTGCTTGATATTGATTCTTTCTATGTCTGCTTGTGGTGGGAAAGAAACAGATAATCCTACCACTTTAATAGAAGACTCAAAGGACCATACTGAGTTTGATGAGGGGGATTTTGAAGATTCTTACGAGGATTATGAGGCTAATGAGGATACTAACTCTCCAAAGCTTTCTGACCTTAACACAAGTAATTTTACGAATTTTTCCGATGCTGAGACAGAATTTAACAACCATATATCTCAAAATAGTAGTAAGGTTGAAGCTGTATACCTATATCAAAATGCTGTCTCCATTACTGATATGACAGTTCTTGACAATACCATGCCACTTTATATTTGGGGTGAAACACTAGACAACGAAGAATTAGAAATGCAGGATATTTCAACTAGTATTTTTGTAGGTGAGGATAGGAGTTATCGAAAATACGACCTTGAACGGGAAAGTGAAACTAGGTATAGGGTCATAAAGGAGACACATGATGGTGAGGTAATCATCACTGAGATAGAGTATTATCCAGATCTTGATGCAGTACGGCTAGAAACAGTGAGTAATGGCAAGCTTGAACTAGTATTTGAATATGCCAAGACAAAGGATGGATATGCAGCACAATACTATTTTGAAACCATTATTGGTGGGTCCTATGGGGCACCACAGAGGGGCATGTCCGCTTATAAAATTATTTTTTCAGGCCTTAACGGGTCTAAAGCACGATTTGTAGATGTAGAGGAAACAGCTAGTATTATTGGCAATGTACCTGATGCAGAAGACTTCATTAAGGGAGCAAATGATTGGTTAACCATAAAAGATGGTAATTTCACTGGAGAGTTGGCTGGAGAAAGCTTTTAGTCTATAGGTAAATGAAATAAATTCAAGGAGGAAGAGGTTAATGAAAAATAAAATTTTAGTTTTTTTCTTGTCTCTCTTATTAATAATAGGATTACTCCCGTTAAGAGCCATTGCTGATAGCGCTCCTACAACACTTGAAGCACCAACAAACTTAAGAGCTGAGCTAAAGGAAGATTCAGACGGGATGCCATACTTTGAACTTACATTGGACGTTCCAAAAAGCGTTAAAGACTTAAATGAAAAATTATTGGAAGATTCAAATTACTTTGAGGGGAAAATTTTTGAAGAAGTAGAAGTTCATTTCGAATACAAATATGCTGATTATGACTGGAATGAAGGGCTATCACACTATTGGAATACAAGTATGTACCTAGCTGACTTACTTGAAGATGGGCATTATGAATATTATCCCTTTGATAGTTCCACAAAGTTTGAGGACATTGACATTAAAAGTGAAGTATATTCTTTTAGGGCAAGATTTTTCGTCTTATGGGGATATGAAGGCGGATGGATGAATGAAAGGATATACTCTGACTATTCAAATATCGTTACCATTGGTAACCCTGCTTATTGGAGTACAGCCAGTGATTGGGCAACACCTGAACTCAAAAAAGCCGGGGAAGAAGGACTAATACCAGAAATTCTTAAGGGTGCAGACATGACAAAGCCTATTACTCGTGAGGAGTTTGCTGAAGTTGCTCTTTTAATGTATCAGAAAGCGTCTGGTATAACGGGTACGCCCGCTGCCCCGAACCCTTTTACCGACACGCAAAACCCGCAGATTTTAAAAGCTTATCAATTAGGCATCGTCAAGGGCACCAGCGCGACAACATTCGCTCCTAAGACCCTTATCAATCGGGAGCAAGTGGCAGCAATGCTGGTTCGCACCATCAAGCTCATTGCTCCGAATGCCGACTACTCCACTGCGGGAGCACCAACCTTTACCGATCAGGCAGATATCTCCGGCTGGGCTTTAAACGACTGCCTTTATATTGCTAAGCTTGGTATTATCAAGGGCAGCGACGGGAAGTTCATGCCCCGTGCTGTGACGCAGGCCCAAGCCGCAGCGGGCTACGCCAACACATCCCGGGAGCAGGCCCTTGCCATGAGCGTGCGAACAGTTGAAAGAATAAATGAAGTGAAATAAAAAATTATTTAGGAGGTAATCATGATGATCAAATATCAACAAAGATGGTATAGTAAGGCTTTTGCCATGTTTCTGGCACTTACCATACTTATAGCCGCACCGTTTAGCACCGTGCAAGCTTATGCAATGGAAGGCGCCCAGTTGACTGAGTCAGTTAACCCGGGCGATACTTCCCCCGATACAATTTCGGAGATGGACGGTGGTGTTCCGAAAGAGGCACCCCTTGAAACAAGCGAGGCAATAGATAGCGGCAGGCCGCCAGAAGAGTCCGCTTCACCGACGGGCGCCGCACCAGCTGGGATCGGGCTTTTTGGGGATGATACCACGCCGCCGACCTTTGATGGTAATCCAATAATTAGCCCACAATTAAAAGGTTCTCGGCAGATATACATTTTGGTCAAAGCACAGGAAGAAGCATATTTTCATGCAGTTCTTTTGCCAGATGGAGCTAATCTACCTACCAAAGAACAGGTTATAGCTGGACAGGATGCAGATGGCAATCCAGCTTTAAGAGTTTATAAAAACAATAATAAAGAGATTAATATGCATATAGTTGGTTTCGTGCCTCAGCATGGTACTGAATATGATGTCTATGTAGTATTAAAGGATGATGCAGATAACACATCTGAGCTACTCAAGGTAGATTTTAAGTCTCCAGATGCTGCTGAGTACCTTGCACCAGATTTCCCTATGAATGGGGCTGTTCAGCCTGATGGTAGCAAACAGGTTGAGGTAAAGATACAATTAGAAAATATCGACAGCGGTAAAAAAGGTAAAGTGTATTGGGTGTTATTGCCTAATGAAGCAAATATCCCTAGTATTGAACAAATAGCTCAAGGTACGGACAGTGATAATAACCCTGCAATAAGTTCAGGTAGACCCGAATTCGCGCCAGGTATTAATGATAGTTTTTTAGTGACTGGTGCTATAGGAGGAACAGATTATGACCTTTACATGGTGGTAGGTAACACTCATTATGGCAATCCGTTGGCTAACTGCACGGATGTTGTCAAGCTAGATGTTACTACCCCGCCGGATATAGAAGGGGAAAAGCTCTGCGAAATGGACGGCACGGAATATGCGACACTGCAGGAGGCTGTGGAGAAGGCTGGTTCTACAGCAACCATAAAATTGCTCAAAAGTTTCACAACCCTTCAAGGTGTTAACATCGACAGGAAACATATCATCTTTGACTTAAACGGCCAAATCCTCACCATTGACACAACCGCCAATGAAGGGCTCAAGGTGACAGAGGGAACCGTGGCGCTTACCGGCGAAGGCAAGCTCAACGCAACCGGCAAGCTCTACGGTGTGTGGGCGAACAAAGGTACTGTTACGGTTGACACCGCTGCCAGCGGCAACGATGGCATCGGCGTTTACGCCATGGGCGGCTCTAAAGTAACGGTGCGCGGCAATGCCACCGGGCAGGACAACGGCGTTTACGCCACCGATTTTGGCACCATGGTCACAGTAAACGGAAACGTCACCTCCACAGATGGGCAGATTCAAGGGGCAGCTCATGCCCAGAATCAGGCCGAGGTAATTGTAGGGGGCAATGTGTCTGCTATTTCTGGCTACGGTGCTCGTACCTCCAACAGCGGAGTCATCACCGTAGATGGTAACGTCTACGGCCTCCGTGCTGGTGCACTCACCGAAGGCGCCGGCGGCAGCATCACCGTTAAGGGCGACCTTTCCTCCCACAACCACTGCGCTGTCATTACAAATGGTAGCAGTGGCAACATCACGGTGGAGGGCACCGTCACACCCAAAAGCTCGGCCAGCTATGTGCTCATCAACAATGTAAGGCTGGAAAAGGATGCGGGCGTATCCGACCCCGGGAAGTCCAGCTATCTCAAATACAGTGGTTCCGGTGCCACGGGCGTGGTCTGGGTCAAAGATCCACTGGCAGCTAAAGTTTGGGAAGTATCTGATGATGAAGGGCTAGAAAATGCCTTGGGTAGCTTTAGGGATGGAGATACCATCAAGCTTATGGCGAATATTAATTACAATAAAGGCATTGCCATTGACGGTAAGAGCTTTTGTCTGAATTTAGGCAACCATACGCTGGATGTCGTGAACAACACAGGTATTGGCATTAATATAAAGGATGCCATCCTTACGGTTTCGGGTGATGGTGAGTTGAATGCCACCGGAACGAAAGGCGTTCAGGCGCAAAACAGTATCATTTCCGTATATTCAGCGACGGGTACTGCCGGAGCAGGTGTAGAGGCTTTTTGCGCATTTGATAAATCCTGCGAGGTCACGGTAACGGCCCATGCACAAGGCACCACCGCTGGTGTTTACGCCATGAATGACAACTGTAAAATTACCGCTGGTTCCGCAAAAGCGACAGCAATCAACGGTAAAGCTGTCCATTCCGAAGTGGGAGGCACAGTGGAAATTTCCGGAAATGCCGATGCGCCAAATGGCTATGCCGTGTATTGCGTCAATGGCAGTGCAACCATCGGGGGTTCTGTTACAGGTAAGAACACAGCAGTCTATCTATACGAAAAGGGGTCCATCGTCATCAGCGGCAATGTCAATGCAGATAACGGCAGCGGCACTGCGGTAGAAATCGACGGCAATGGGACTCCTTCCAACGGTACGGTTACCATTGATGGAACGGTTTTGGCTTCGGATACCCTCTATGTGCGCTTCGTCAATGGGTATCGCAGCAAAAACGAAGGCGTTCTCGATGGAGCTTACCTAAAATACATGGATAGCGAAGATGGCGAGAAAGCCGGCATCGTACGGATTAAGAAAAAAAATGCTGTCTGCACAATTGGCGCCCAAGAGTTTACCTCGCTGACAGAAGCGTTGGCGGCGGCAAGGAGCGGCGAAACCATCAAACTGCTTCAAAATATTACTTATACCGATTCCATTGAGGTTAGCGGGAAGACAATCAACTTCGATTTGGGGGACTATAATCTTTTCCTTGATACAAGCTCCGAATCCCCAAATAAACCTGCACTTACGGTAGAGGGCAGCGGCAAGGTAAATCTAATCGGTACGGGAACGGGTCAATTCAATGTGAAGGGCTCTTCTACTGCCATGTCTGCCATATCGATTCTCGGGGCAAACTCGGCAGCAACTGTTAATAATGTTGAGGGTGGTCGTATCGGAGTGTACATGTACGGTTCCGGCCCTGCTCTGGACGGCGGCTCGATCACGGTAAATGGCAATATCAAGGCGAACTCCGGCGTGACAGTTAACGCAAAAAACGGTCAAGTCCTTGTCAACGGTAATATAACGTCTAGTTCAACCGGTGTGTCAACATGGGCCAATCAGGATACTCAGGTTACTGTAAACGGTAATATCACTGTTATTGATCATACACCGGGTAGTGAGCCTGTAGGAATTCGAGCCTATAGCGGAAATACTGTTGAGGTTGTAGGTGATGTAACCGTTAATGGAGCCGACTGCACCGGTGTTCATGTTTCTGGTGGTATCATTAGAATAGACGGCAATTTGGTTTCATCCGGCCAGGGGGTGTACTGTGATAGTAGGGGCGAGGTAGGAATTACTCGCAGTCTTACAGCGGGAACTCCGTTTATTGTTGTGGGAAGTACCGAGATGACTGCCGAACAAGGTACAAAAACAGCGGACGGCTTTCTTGTGTATAGCGATGGCAAAAGCACTGTCTGGATCGGTAGTGTAGGCGATTCTGCACCCGCCTATCTTTTGACTGTCGTGAGCGGAACCGGGGGCGGAACCTATGCGGTGGGTGCACAAGTGCCCATTACGGCAAATCCCCCCGTGCAAGGAAAATTATTTGATAAGTGGACCACCAGTAATGGCGGCAGCTTCGAAGATGCAAACAGTGCCAGCACCACCTTCACCATGCCATCAAATCCAGTGACTATCACAGCGACTTATAAAGATGAACCTATAGAAACCTACACCTTGACAGTGAAGGGCAGCTATGCAGAAAACAGCGGAGCAGGCAAATATGCAGCAGGAACAAAGGTCTCCATCCATGCAGGAAGCAGAAACAATTATAGTTTTGCTGGCTGGACAACATCAGGCCAAGGCAGTTTCACCAATGCCAACAGTGCAAGTACCACCTTCATTATGCCAAATAGCAACACCACTGTGACCGCTAATTGGAAGTATAACAGTGGTGGCGGCGGAAGTACAGGTGGCGGAGGCGGCTATGGCTCATCTTCTGGCGGAAGCTCGACTGAAAGTCCGACGACACAGACCACAATTTTACCAGAAAAGAAACCAGACCAACCTGTAACAGTGGCAGCTCTTGTTACAGTAACAGCAGAAGAAAAGGGTCACGCCAATACAATCATTTCCCATAAGCTTATTACCGATGCAATAAATAAGGCTCAATCTTATGCTAAGGAACAGGGCAAAACTAAAAATGGTATTTCTACAGAATTGAGTCTCACTTTACCAAAGGACACAGGATCTTTGGGGATAACCCTAACTCAAGGCGCCCTTGATAAACTTGTAAACACAGGAGTTAAAAGTTTTAAAATCAATGGCTATCCTGTAACAATTAGTTTCGATGAAAAGGCATTGGAAGAAATTAATAATCAGAGGGAAGGTAATGTTACCATTGAGATCAAACCGGTTCAAGACCTCAATACAGCAGCGGAGAAGGTCATAGGTAAAAGGCCTGTATATAATATTACGATTAGTTATCTAAAGGATGGAAAACCTATTCTGATTTCAGATTTGAATGGTGGTATTGCAACTATTACCATACAATATAAACCAGATAAAAATGAAGCTGTAGGTTACCTTTACGGCGCATATGTAAATGAAAGGGGTAATGCCAATCTGATTGATGGCTCAGCTTATGATATTAATGAGGGAGAAATGATAATCTCAACTAGTTATATCTTGAATCACGGTGTGGGCTATAAAGAACCTAGTTCAAAGTTCATTGACATTGAAAACCATTGGGCCAAAGAGTCTATCGACTATGTAGTAGCTAGAGCTTTGCTCACAGGTACTTCAGAAACTACCTTTGCTCCTAACATGGCAATGACAAGGGGAATGCTTGTAACAGCATTAGGTAGACTGGCGGGAGTAGATGAAAAAGCCTATGATACAAATAGTTTCATCGATGTTAATGTTGATAGTCCTTTCCGTCCTTATATCGAATGGGCATACAAAAAAGATATTGTTAAGGGTATAGGCAATCAACGATTTGCACCTAATAGGGCGATTACTCGTGAGGAAATTGCAGTCATCTTTGTAAACTATGCCAAGGCTACTGGATACAGACTGCCTATCATCCGTGAGGTGACTACCTATGCTGATACTACAAATATAGGTAGCTACTATCAGCCAGCTGTCAAAGCCATGCAGCAGGCAGGAATCATGATAGGAGACACCAAAAATCAATTTAATCCAAAGAAGAGTGCTACTAGAGCTGAAGTCAGTTCTATGGTTCAGCGATATATTAAGTTAACTCAAGACCCTGAAACAGCATATGGCTGGGCATTGAATGACGCCGGACAGTATCTCTACTACAAGAACAGCAAAGTTCTCACCGGGATGCAGATCATCGACGGCGTGAAATACTTCTTCAACACCGATGGCACGCTGAAAACCAGCTGGGTCAAGGATGCCAACAACTGGAGGTATTACTCCGGTAATACCATGCTGGTGGGCTTTTGGGACATCGGCACCAACGGCAACAACAAAACCTATTACTTCACCAAGGATGGCATTATGGTAGCTGGAAAATGGCTGGAGATTGGCGACAAATGGTATTACTTCAATGCCGATGGCTCCCTTGCCAAAGGTACGAAGATCAACGGTTACGAGGTCGATGAAAACGGTGTGAGAAAAACAAAGTAGCGATGAATATTTAGAAAGCAGTGGAGGAAACCAGATGTTGGTTCCCTCCACTATTTTCCGTATTCAGTTTGCTTTTCTCAAAAGCCCAGTACGGATTTTTGATTTGTCAAATGCCTTTTTAATTGTGCGCGGGTGGTAGCGAGCCGATTTTTTGCAGTGTATTTCCAGACAAAGTATGTATCATGCAGAAAATGTATTTGTCAACTGAAAATTCCCCTATATTTTAATCCAAAATTCCCCTAGTTGGATAAAAAAATTATTGCTCTTCTAGCCAAAGTTGAGTCTCTTTTAATCTATAAGAATTACCATTCATATTCACTATATATGATTTATGAGTAAGCCTATCTATCATTGCAGCTGTCATTACTGGATCTTTAAATATTTCATCCCACCTTTCAAATGATAAATTTGTAGTTATTATCGTAGATTTTCTTCCTGCTCTTAGTGACAGATAAGTAAATAAAAGCTCTGAGGCTTCTTTATCAAAAGAAATATAGCCCAATTCATCTGCCACGATTAAATCATATTTTTCAAATTTGTTTTCAAATGCTCGTAAGGTCTTATTGGACCTACTTTCCTTTAATTCATTTACTAGCAGTGGTATTGTCGTAAATAGCACCTTATATCCTCTAGTACAAGCTTTGATGCCAATGCCGATAGCCATATGTGTTTTACCCGTTCCTGGGTTACCAGCTAGTATTATGTTTTGACCTGTTTCTATAAAATCTAATGATGAAAAGATCTTTACTTTATCTCTTGCATCTTGGGGTAAATCCTCTAGGCTTAAGTCTTCTATATATTTTTTATATGGAAATCTTGCTTGCCTAATTCTATTTTTTATTCCATTGGCTTTTCTTAAATCATGTTCATTTTCTAATACTGATAAAAGAAAATCTTCATATGTTAGGTTTTTTATATTTGCCTCTTTTATTTCTTCCTCTAAGCTTTTACTTATATACGGTAATTTCAGATCCTTTGCTAGGTTTTTAATATTAGTTTTAATCGTATCCTTTTTCATATTATCAGAGCCTCCCTATCAAATTCTACAGTTGATTTTTTGAGCAATTTACCATAATTATCTAGGATTAGCTTTGATTGTCTCTCTATTTCTGTATTCTGGTGTTTATTCCTCGCTATTGGTTCATCTTTTCTATAGCATAGAAGCTTTATTTTTTCTGTATCTATATTTAATGGGTTTATTTTTTCTAATTCTTTTATTATATTTTCTATCTTTTCCAAACCTTCCTCTGAAATCAATTCAATTAGGTCTATGAAATCTCTTGGATTTTGGATATAATATTGATTGTAGATGTTTTGAAGCTTGGAATTCATTTGACGCATGGCTGTGCTGTTATGAATTGCCCCAAGCTTCTTTTTTAATGTATTTAGATAATGTTTTATTTTTATATTCCATGTACTTAATCCAAAACTCCTTTTATGCTCAGTTACCTTGTCATTTTCCTGGTAGATGATTATATTATTTGGATATACTTTTGCTGTTACAAACCTTCCCACTAGAGAGTCTGGTACTGAGTATTTATTCTCATCTATTGTTATTACTGAATATTTATTTACCCTTAATTCTACTACCCTTGAAATATCATAAGTAGGCATAAGTTTTATTAAGTAGGGGAATTCCTCTACTAATATATCTTTTGCTGTTTTATTTTCGTTATATTTTTGTGGTTTTAAATTTAGTTTATTTAATTCTTCCTCTAGGTATTTATTGGCCTCCTCTAGTGTTTCAAATTTATCCTTTTTGTTAAATGCCTTTCTTCTTATATATTCTACTGATCTTTCCACATGACCTTTTTCATTTCCACGTCTGGCATTACAAAACCTGTAATTAAATCCATAATACATAGATAGTTTTAATAAATCTTCTGTAGGTTCTTTTTCTGTTCTTGTTACAAATCTTGCTACTGCTACCTTCATATTGTCATATACTATTTCCTTATGAACACCTCCTATATGATTAAAAAATCTAACATGAGAGTCTAAAAAGCTTTCCATTTTTTGATTTTGATAAAGATATGCAAACCTGTAATTTCCCTTAGCTGTTGTCATTACAGCCATTTGGATATTCTTATCTTCACCATCTATTTCTAATCTAACATGACCCCAGTCAAATTCAGCTACATACCCTAATTCATATTCTTGCCTGATATATGCTTCCTTCTTTTCATTTAATTTATTTCTGATATAATTGTAAACTGTTGAATAACTTATGTCGTAGCCATCTTCCACTAAAGATTCATGTATATCTATTTTCTTCTTTTGTTGTTTACTCTTACCAGTTTTTCTTTTTCCCTCATTTTCCTCTAGATAAAATTATTTCCTCTGTTAACTTTACTCTTGTTCTATTGCTTGAATCATATTTTGGTGATTATATTATTTCTTCAGTTAATATTAATTTATCACCTTCACCTTTTAGTAACTGAGATTTCTTTTCTTCATATTCCCTAATATATTTTCTAATAGTTTTTCTATCTATTCCAGTTTCCCTATGGATTCCCCATTGAGATTTGCCACCTAAAAATCCATCTATTATTATCTTCTGTTTATCCATTAAACTTATCATCCCCTAGCCCCCCTATGAGTTGTCATAGGGATATTATATATTTCCTCTAGAGGAATTTTCAATTATTATTCGGGGTACTCGTGGTTTCCTAATTATTAATGATAAAACAGGTAAATACGAGCTTACAAATCTCGGTAAAACTGAACTTGAAGAGAATGCATATGTACCGTATATGCACCGTCACAGCAAATATACTACATTTACCGTATGGGATTTGAATCAATTGTTAGGCACTGGCAATAAAAGCAATTATATGGAAATCATAGAGAAAAAACATGCTGATATTGATAACGGGAATGAAGATAGCAATAAGTCTTTCATGAAAGAATTGAAAGTGATTGATCCGGAAGGCTATAGGTTGTTGAAAAGTCAGGACAAGCAGATAAAAGCTGTTCAGGCTACTGATGAGAAGTATGCTGAAGATAAAGATATTGATTGGATTATCAACTTTTGGGAGGAAATATGGAAGGATGGTGGCCCCAAGTTTGAAGGCTCTGGATGGATGTTCAGGCTGCCGGATTTGTACATCAAGGCCAAAAGATATGATGATGCTATAGCCATTGTGCAAAAAATAAAGAAAACCAAGGGGTCTTACTATTTAAATAAGGCTAACAGCTATATTACCAAAATCGAGGAACGCAGAGCAAAGGAAGCTACAAAGAAAATTAAGTAATGTGGTGCAAGAAATAAAGGAGGTGTGCCGACTATGATGATAAGTCCAGAAAACTATTGTGAAGAGTATCTAAGAGAAAAGGATGCTAAGCAAATCTTATCCATTATCCGTGGATTAAAAAACGAAATGAGTCATTTAAAGAATATCATGGAACATCCGGATTATGGCACTGAGTCAAAAGTGTGCCCAAGTGAATCAGTCAGATTATCGTGCACCCGTGAATACCTTGAACGAGCAAAACAGGCACTTGTCGAAGTGGGCGGCACCTACAACCCTTCGCGAACGGAACTTCGCACATTGGATTTTATAAGCAATGTTAACCATATCAGCAAGTTTACATTTTCCATTGGAGGATTCTTCGGTGGATATAATACATACATTGCTGACTTATCTGGCAATGAACTAAAATTTGAATCAAAACAAGGAGAGGCTTCAACACCGATGAAGGTTTTCAATAAAGATGGTGAGCCTCTGACAAAGGAAAGTTTTCTCGAAGGAATTCGAAAGCTGCATATGGGAGAATGGAAGAGAAGCTATTCCCCGGAGCGTTTTGGCCACATGGTTTTAGACGGTACACAATGGGAAATTGAAATTGAATATGACAACGGACACAGGAAGGTTCGTTTTGATGGGGATAATTCTTATCCATATAATTTCTACGATTTGCAGGCTTTGTTTGGTGTCGAGGAAGATTGTGAGAACTAGTTATTAATTTGAAACAGTGTCATAAATAAAGGTTAATAACGAGTTCGATGATTGTGGTGAAATCAACGGAAGGGAGTGTGAGAAAATGCAAATGTGTGGGAACTGCATGAAAGTTTATGATGAATCTGAATATGCAAAATGCCCGTTTTGCTCTAATGACAAAGATGAATATACGCATGTTATAGTTTTTGATAAAGATGCTGGTGTGGCAAAATCAGTACCAAAGAAAGATGCACATCTTTATGAATGAACAATTAGTTGGTTGTATTAAAAACTGCTAAGACTAAAACCTTCAGTGCTCTGAGGGTTTTGTTGTTGGCAGCTTTTATCTTTGTTAAATCAAATGTCAAAAACAAGAGTTGCCATGTTATAATTAGCAAAACTATTTTGTAAAAACAAGTGTTTAGCGCTGGAGTTATTGAAAATATACCCTTACGCCAAGGGGGTACCAGGCTCGATGGTCATCAGAATCACAGCAACAAGGCATATCGAGGTAGTTTGTAGATTAGAAAAGTAGTAATTCGTTACTTTTGTGTAAAATAAATAAATCCTGCTAAAACAATTAAGTCTTAACAGGATTTATTTATTTTTACCTCTTTCTATAGCATCTTCTATTATTCTAGTTAGATATTCTAGGTTAGATTTATCACCTAAATCATGAAATTTTGCAGATGCAGCTACTAAAGCATTTCTTACATAATCGGAATTATCTTTTAATAAATCGGTGTCTAAAGGGAAACCTTCCTTTTCAGCGTAATTACAACAAAAAGTAATTATTGTTCTTGTATTACCTTCACGAAAAGGATGAACCTTCCATAAATCAGCAATAAACCTTGAAAACAAATTTGATTTATTGTCTATATTTAATTCATTCCAATAAATAGATTTTACTTTAGATAAGATAAAAACAATGTCCGATTTGATATTATCAACATCGGAATACTCAATAGATATACCACCTAGTGCAGGCTCGGATTTTTCTATATTGATGGTTCGTAACTGACCAGCCCAATAATAGATATCTTGAAATATTGTAAAGTGATATTTTAGTAAATGTTCCAAGTCAAACTTGCCTTCTAAACCATATTGTATAATGTCTTTCAATCTGGAACTTGTAAAATCTGCCTCCATGGAATTAAGCTCTTTACTATTTTTAATGTTGAATTTATTTATCATTATCTCTGTATTAGGATATAGATATGGATCTTTCATACTAATTAGAGTCCTTTGCTCTATATTTTTTATCTAATACTTTCCTTATATCTTCTGTAGTTATTTCACCTTTTTTTTCTTTTTCAATTAGTTCTAAATATTCCTTAGAAGGCTCCAAACCATCAACCTTAATCATACCTAAGGCATATTCCCAAGCTTTATCATTATCCATAGTGATCCCTCCTAATATTTCATAATAAATTTAACTCTATACTATATATATTATATCATATTTGTATACTTAGAATTAGATAAATATTAGAATTGACAGTTAAATGATTGGCAAATTTAAAGAAATTTTTAAGAAGTTATGAGATAAATCAGACAATTGGCAATGACTTCTAGTAGCTTGTGTGATACAATATATTTAATTAAATTACGCTCTAAATGAGGTGATAAAAGTGGTTAGACTAAGAAAATCCTTCTAATACAGTAGAAGGATAATATAGGCCTTCTATTGTTATTTAGATAAATAATAAATAGGAGGATTAAAATGAAAAAATATATAAAGAGTAACTGGAAACCATTAATACTAGCTATTACTTTTTCGGTATTAGCCTCAATTTTTGCAGTAAGAGTTCAATTTCTTAAAGGAGATGTTCTTGATTATGCTTTGTTGAGAAACTTTGATAATACTTTAAGATACGGACTTTATCTTGGTGTTTTCATAGTTTTGGAGCTTGGGTTTTTCTATTTTTATGATAGAAAAAGAGGGAAGTTTGCTGTAAATTCTATGAAGGAAGTAAGGCTAGACTACTTCAAAGGATTACTAGATAAAGACTATCCAAGCTTTTTAAAAAAGAAGCAGGGGGAGTACATTGCACAATATACCAATGAAATGGAGATAATTGAAAACCAATTTTTTGGTACAATTCCAATGCTAGCTGAGATAATAATTAAAATTGTTATTGTGAGTATATCATTATTTATATTAGATTATAGGATAGCCATAATCACTTTGTTTCTACTAACTATGCCTTTGTATGTGCCTAAGCTGGTGGATAAGAGATTGCAAACTGCACAAACAGAATTTGTGAAACAATTTGAAAACCATATAAAAGCTATAACTGATTGGCTAAATGGTTTTGAAATAATTAAAAACTTTTCAATTGAAAAGAATATTAAAGAAAAGTTTATAGAATCAAATAATCATACTATGGAAAAAAATTTAAAAAAAAGACAGATTGGATATTTAACTAGAAGTATATCAGCCTTGCTTTCATATTTCTCTCACTTTATAATACTTATCTTTGCAGCATATTTAGTATTAAGGGGAGACTTTTCTGCAGGAGATTTCTTCATAGCAGTAGGTATGATAGACCAATTATCATATCCCATAATATCTTTATCCTATTTTATACAGGATTTAGTTTCTGTAAAACCTGTAAATATGTCTATATTAGAGTTTATAAATGAAGAACCTATAAAGCATGGAACAATAGATATACCTAAGGAGGACTTCGAAGAAGTTTTGTTTAAAGATGTATCTTTTGGATATGAGAATCATGAAAACATAATTAATAATCTAACCATGAAATTTTCAAGAGATAAACAATATTTATTAAAAGGAGTAAGTGGTTCTGGTAAAACTACCAGTATGAATCTCCTACTTGATTATTACAAGCCAAGTACTGGTACTGTAAAAATTAATGATATTCCAGTAAATGAAATTAAAAACTTGAACGAGATTATCACTGTAATGAGGCAAGACGCAATATTGTTCGAAGATACCCTTAGAAATAATATTACAATGTATCAAGAAGTTTCTGATGAAAAGGTAATTGGTGTATTATCTAAAGTAGGTTTAGATAGATATGCTAATCACCATAGTTTAGACATGTTAATTCATGAGGGAGGGACTAACCTCTCGGGGGGAGAAAAAAGAAGAGTTACTCTTGCAAGAAGTATACTAAGAGAAACGCCCATATTAATACTGGACGAACCATTAGCTAACCTTGATGAAAAAAATGCTAAAGCAATTGAATCACAATTATTATCAATTAAAGATAGAACTCTAATAATTATTTCTCATCAGTTTAGTTCAGAGAATATAAGTAAATTAGATGAAATAATAGAATTTAAGTAATAAAAAATCCATAGCAGGAATGTATTCTTGCTATGGATTTATATAGATGTAGATATAAAAACTTAAAAGGAGGGATTTGTCATGGCAAAACCTTGGATATGGACTTCTATTAAATAGCGATAGAAGGCATATGAGCAGCCTCCTTCTATTGCTAAAAAAGAATAGGAGGCTATAGATTAGCTCCCTACATTATATTGGTTGCTCCAATTTAATAGGGGGTAAAGTTATGAGTGAAGTAATAAAAGCAAAAGATATATACCTTGAGTACAGTGGTAAAGAAATTTTGAATATAAAGGAACTTACTGTTTATGAAGGAGAAAGAATTGGTTTAGTAGGCAATAATGGATCAGGAAAGACATCCAAAAACAAAACACAGCAAGGTGGACGCTTAAGTATGCAAAAACCTGTAGGTAGTAAAGAAAAAAGTATAAACAAAGCTGCAAGAAATATTGAACAGAGATTGGAGAACTTAGATGAAGTCGCCCCACTCAGAAAGGAAAGAGAAGTAGTATTTAGGCAAAGTCAAATCATTAAGTTATATAACAATTATCCTATTATGGGTGATAATATTAATAAGAAATTAGGTAATAACCACCTGTTTGAAAATGCAACTATCACTATTCCATTAGCAAAAAAAGTTGCAATAATTGGTGATAATGGTGCAGGCAAAACGACACTCCTAAGGATGATTCTTTCTAAGGACGAAGCCTTTACAATTGCGCCAAAAGCAAGAATTGGATATTTTGAGCAACAAAATTATGTATCAACTAGTAAAGAAACTCTAATAGAATTTTTATTAGAAGATTCAGATTATAAACCAAGTGAATTAATAGCCATGCTGGTTCAGATGGGTTTTGAAAAGGATGATATTAAAAAGTCTTTGTTCCAATTAAGCGGAGGAGAACTAACCAAGTTAATGCTATTAAAAATATTATCTGGAGAATATAATATAATTGTAATGGATGAACCTTCTACTTTTCTAGACACCTATGCTGTTGATGCATTGGAGATAATGATGAAGGATTATAAAGGAACTATAATATTTGTAACCCATGATATTATTCTAATCAATAATGTAGCAGATATTATTTATGAAATAAAAGATAGGAAAATAAATAGAATTAAGGGTTAACCATTTAGTAAATGCATCGGGACGCAAAAACCTCGGTGCATTTGCTATATAAACTAAGAATAAAATAATGAGATTTAAATTGATTACTGTAAAAAGAGAATAAATTAGATGGAAGCTAAGCCTAGAATAATATAATATACAGATTGCGATGAATAAAGTCTTCAAAAGACAAATATATTTTGAGGATTTTATTTATCACAATTTAAAGAGTTAGTGTAAATTTAGGGATAAAACTAGATAATAATAAAAGATTATATATCACGGTTTTACACTAGCTTTAAAAAATCATAATATAACTTTTATTTAAAAATACAAGCCACCGCCAAGGGGGTAATATCAAGCCACGACATCATTATTGACCTCTCAAGGCATTGTGAGGTAATCTGCAAATTAGTGAGAAAGTAGGGGTTAGGTTCCATCCCAACCCGCTTGGATGTAGGGATGGCCTTGCTGTCCCGTTTTGAGAAGTAGAGGTATGTCTCATGTCTGGACTGTCCAAGAAGATGGGCGAAAGGGAAGGCTAATTGTAATTGAGTAAAACATAAACTTATTGTATAATATCCTTGTAATAAAATATTAAAAAGGGGGTATACAAATGAGAAAAAGTATACAAATCATGATTTTAGTAATTGTTTTAATAATACTATCAACCCTTCCCACCTATGGTATGGTAACAAATGTTCAAAATATGGATTCAGAAAATCGACGTATCTTTTTTATAAAGGATGATAATAGTTTGTGGTATTCTGGTTGCAATATTGCCCGAAGACCTGGAATCACAAAGGAAGAACTCCATTATGAACCTATCAAAATAATGGATAATGTAAAGGGAGTTAGTCTAGGTTCGTTTCACAATATGGTGATAAAAGAAGATGACAGCCTCTGGATTTGGGGGCTATGTGGAGATGGGCGATTAGGATATCTAACAAAAGAAGGGCATGAATTTGATACTGAGGAGCCTATATATATTATGGATGATGTGGCCTATGTAGGTGCAGGAGAAAATCATTCATTAGCAGTAAAAAAGGATGGAAGTTTATGGACATGGGGAAATAATTCAGGTGGTCAATTAGGGGATGGATCAACGGAAAATAGAAAACTTCCAACCTATATAATGGATAATGTGGTTATTGCAAAAGCTAGCGCTCATACTTCAATGGCTATAAAAGAAGATGGCAGTTTATGGGCTTGGGGAAGCAATATGCATGGTAATTTTGGGAACGGAACAGAAGATAATAGCCTTGAGCCTATAAAAGTTATGGATGATGTCATAGATATTAGTTTAACTGATACTACCACTATGATATTAAAAAAGGATGGGGGTTTATACACTAATGGCAATACTGTGTATGGTTCAAGGGAATATTTAGGAGATGATTCAGAAAAAGGTAGAAGTATTCCTAAGAAAATTATGGATGATGTAATAGCAATTGATTCAAAAATTGGAGTTTATTTAGCACTTAAAAAAGATGGTAGTTTGTGGGCCTGGGGAGGTTGGAATATAGGAAGTAGTGATGGTCAGAAAAGTCATATACCTACAAAAATTTTAGATGATGTGAATTCAATGGCTGCTGGAGCTGACGTTAGTATGGCTGTAAAAAATGATGGCAGTTTATGGGTTTGGGGTCAGGATCACGATGGTGCATTAGGTTTTGGGCAGGAAGAATTATCAATTAAATTTCCGAAAAAACTAACAGATGGAATGTTGTTAAATGTTGTTGAAATTGCTGAAGAAGTAGAAGAGGTAGAAGAGGTAGAAGAAGTATTAGAGCCAACAGAAAATGTAGTAGATGAAGATATTGAAATTGAAACTTCTAATATAATATCTGAAAGCCAAGATACTGCTTATGGTCAAAATAAATTACTATATATCGTGATTGGATTATTAGTAGTAATTATTATGATTTTAGGAGTTGCTTTAAGGAAAAAGAGCAATAGCAATTCATAATCAAATGCAAAACTAATTAATTGATATAAGATAATACATTTGCAGATTTATATGAGAAGTTAGCAGAATCTGAAAATCACATTAATAATGGAGAAAAGCTTTCAGATGCAGAGGCAGTATTTGAAAGTTTGAAAGATAGGTATGGTAAATAATACTATAAAGATGAATATTGTGCTTTATTTAATTGAGGAAGAAAATGATCAGATTATTATCATAGGAGCTCTGTATGGGAAACAAAAATATGAGAATTTACTTTAAATACACCTATTAACATGGTGTATTTAATTCGGATATGGGTGTTATAAAGTTAAAAGGAGATACCCACCAAGGGGTTAATATTTTCATACGACATCTTTATTGACCTCTCAACCCACGTTGAAGCCGTAACACGACTTGTGAGGGAGTGAAACGACTGAAGAAGTCGATGTACGTCTCATGTCAGGCTTGCCCAAGAAGACGAGCGATAGCGAAGGCTGATTGGCAGCAAGCTACGGCTTAAGCAGCAATTCTGATGACGTATTGTGGTTCTAGGGAGAAAGAATAGGACTTGAGCACAAAATATTAAAATAGGGCATTTGACAGATGACATTGGATAATTGGGGATGTTTGAGAGATGAATGGGTATCTTGGTTGATATTGTGGTGGATGAATTATATACTAAAGATGAACATTGGTAGATAAGTGTGCCGTAAGCGGGCCAGCAAGGCTAGCCCCTACAATAGGCATATCAATGCGTAGAGGAGACTGTTGGTCTCCTGCATAATGACACATTCTTTATAAAATGTGCACTAACAAGATAAAAAAGAAAACAATGGATGTAGAGGGTGTAAAAATCTCTGCATTCATTTTTATATAATTCAAAATTAAATAGAGAGTATAACAAGGGCAAGGTTTAGGTCAGTCAAGACCAAGTAAGCTTTGCCCTGTTTTTATGCCCAAAAACAGAAAGAAAGCAATGAGAACAATGTCAAAATTATTTATGTATGGAACATCCTTGGAGGGAATAGAGCAGCTAGCCGTAGAATGTTTCCAATCACTTCTTCCTATGGTCGAGTTCTTGGGAATTCCTAGCACGATACCTGTTACAATTATTTCATAAAAATACCTTGACAAACTAACAGGCGTTAGTTATTGTTAAACTAACAATAGTTAGTCGAGATTAGTTATTGTTTTTATTTGCAAAAAGTATACAAAGGAGGGCTATTATTGCCTACTAGAGAAAAAATCATATATGAGGCTTTATCCTTGTTCTCTGTTAAAGGCTATGATGCTGTTACCATTCGGCAAATAGCTTCAGCAGTTGGAATTAAAGAAAGTTCAATCTACAATCATTTTAAGAACAAACAGGATATCCTTAATAAAATTATTGATGAGACACTTAAGAGATATTACGAGGTTTTAGAAAACATCAAATTGCCACAATCAGAGGATGATAATGTATCAGAGCTTTACGATAATATTACTGATGACGCATTCTTAGATATGTGTACAAAGATATTTTTGTTTTACCTAAAGGATGATTATATATCAAAGTTAAGGCGTCTATTAACCATTGAGCAATATGGTAATAAAGAGATAGGAGAAACTTTTAGACATGTCTTCATAGATAGGATTTTAGAAACTCAAAGACAAGTACTACAGAAATTTATTGATAGTGGAAGGTTTATCCAAGGGGATGCCTACACAATGGCTTTGCACTTCTATTCTCCGGTATTTTTGCTGCTATACAAGTATGATAATTGTCCTGAAAGCGAGGAACAAGCCATTACGGCACTAAAAAAACATGCAAATCAATACAATGCTATTTATCGTAGAAATTCTATAGAAAGAGAGGAAACGAATTTATGAATGAAATAGAAGGTGGTAAATTTTTAGCTCTACGAACTCTTGTACTCTCTGGTGTTTTAGCTACAATCTTTTATCTAAGTCATGTAATTGGAGGGCGAATGGTTTGGAGTGATTATAACCCTTTAATCCAACCAATTAGTGATCTTACAGCTGCTTCATCTATTAGCCAGCCGGTGGCATCAAGGATTCTCTGGGGGTACAATGTCTTCAATTTGCTTTTTTGTGGAATACTTCTTGTCTTTTTTAAAAGGTTTTTTCCTATTAATAAGATATTTTACAGTGGTTTGGTTTTAAAAGCATTAGCGGAATTACTTTCCACATTCGGATATAAGATCTTTCCTTTAGCAGACACAACCTGGGGTAATTCTTTTCAAAACACCATGCATTATGCGATAACAGCTGTTATTGTATTCAGTTACATTGTGTTATCGATTCTTTTAGCCCTTGGTTTGGCTAAGACCAAAACATATCCGAAAATGACTCGGTTTTTGAAGAGATTTAGTATTATTTTTATAGTATCAGGTTTTTTTACAATTTTAGCAACTCAAGTTTTGCCATCCTATGTAGGGTTGATTGAGCGAATAAATTTATACTCATTAATGATTCTAAATGTTGTGTTGGCACTTTGGATGCGTAGTCTACTTTCCCCATTAGCGCTAGAATCAGAATAAAATTACTAAAGAACAAATGGAATTTTTTAGCGTAGTTGTAGGATACGGCGAAGTAAAATTCCATAAGAATGAGGTGGTTAAGATGGTTTTACAAGGAGAAAAGATCATGTTAGTGCCATATACAATAGAAAGATGTCACACTTTTTATAAAAATTATGTTGCTGACCCTGCAATGACCTATGATACTTATAATTATGATAAAGAGAAAGTCGATAAATATTATCATAGCAAAGTTTTAGATACAAGTAGGATTTTCTTTGCAATATGTCATATTGACAATATTGATAAAACTATTGGAGAAATTCAAATAAAACGAATAAACCAAGAAAAACTATGTGGTACTTTAAGTATTCACTTAGTTAATGATGAATTTAAAGGAAATGGATATGGTACAGAGGCACAGCGCTTACTAATTGATTATGCACTAAATACATTAGGTCTTAAGACTATTTATGCAGATGCAGTACATAGAAATCATAGAAGCAAACATATTTTGGGGAAATTGGGATTTGAACATCTTTATGATGATCATGCTTTAGCCTACTACAAATTTAGTATTAAATAAAGTAGTTCACATGTTTTATAAAATAGGTCGTACCAGTAAAATTATATGCAATAAATAAAATATATATTTAGGTGATGAAAAGATGATTATAAAAGAAATAAATGATAAACAAGAAAAGAAAGAAATATCGACCAGTATCTTGGAATCACTTCCTAATTGGTTCGGGATACAAGAATCTACACAAGAGTATATTAGTGAAAGCAGCAATCTACCATTTTTCGCAGCAATCGATGAATCAAAGCCATTGGGTTTTATTTCAATAAAAGAAAATAATCGATATACTGCAGAGATTTATGTTATGGGGGTTCTTCCTGATTGTCACAATCAAGGGATTGGGACATCTTTACTTAATAGAGTTTTACAATGGGCTAAAGAAAAAGGATATGAATTCTTACAGGTAAAGACTTTGGACGATTCTCACCCAGATTTTCACTATGGGAAGACAAGAAAATTTTATACATCAGTTGGATTTAAACCCTTAGAATGCTTACCAGAATTATGGGGAAGAGAAAATCCATGTCTTATAATGATTCAACACATAGTTTAGTATTTATTCAGGTGGTTTTGGTAAGGAGGGTTGATAAACACATGATAAAGGTTAAAAACAAGCAATATAAAATAATAGATGCTCATTTACATTTTGGTTTAATAATTAAATAAAGGTATCCATCAAGGGGTTACTGTCTCCTTACGACATCTTTATTGTCACCTCAAGGCATTGCGAGACGGTTGTCCTTATAAATAAAAAATAGCCTGTAAGAGATTATGAAATCAATAAATAAATAAACCTTTTTTATAAATATAGATATGGTTATACTCACCATATCTTTTTATCTAGATTTTAAAAAAATAATATTAAATTGACTGTTGACAATTAGCAACCTATTGCATATAATAAGCAATAGGTTGCATAGTGAAAGGGGATGCTAATATGACAGAGAAAGGAAATCAGCAATTTATTTTCGGCATTATATTTCTTCTAGCTAATAAACTTCAGTTACTAGGGGATAAGGTAACAGGGGAAATTACACTTAAACAATGGTTTTTATTAAATATTTTAAGCCAAATGGAAGAAGAATTTCCCAATTATAATGATATAGCTGGAGCAGTTGGAACATCACGGCAGAACGTTAGCAAAATGATATCAGCTCTAAATAAAAAGGGAATGGTGGAATTGAAGCCTTCAGAAACGGATCAGCGCGCAATATATGTAACGTTAACTCAGAAGAGTTTGAAATACTTTGAATCAAAAGATGATGCTGGAAATCTACTGTTAGATAAACTTTTCGCAGGTTTTTCTACTGAAGAAACAGAACAGATTGCATTTCTGCTAGGTAGAATTCTTCAAAATGCAGAAATATGTCTTAAGGAAGATAAATAAATATGAAGCAACTAATTATGCAGGGTGTAATTTTGATGAATAGGAAAGAAAGACTAAAAGTTAGATATTTATTAAATCTAATATCTGGAATTATACTAATTACTTACAATGCTTTAGTTATTCCAAAAAACAGGTTTGCGGGTCTACTTATAGCTGTTATTGCAAGTGGTTTAATAGTAAATGGTCTCATGAATTTGCAGAAGTTAAAGATACATAAGCAGGATTTAGATTTTTGTGATGCAGAAGAAAGATTAAGGAATTTAAAGAAGTTATTAAAAGATGGTCTTATTACAGAAAATGAATATGAAAAAAAACGCCACGAAATAATTGAAAAAGATTTATGAACAAAAAGGAGGGATTTTCATGAAGGCTATAATTCCTTTTAAATTAAAACTAATTCCTATAAAAAAACTAGCTTTGATTAATTTTGAAAAGGATCCTGACGATGTATATAGGGGTTTGGAGCTTCAATACCTTGATGGGGAACCATACGGCATAGGTTGGCGTGTGATTGCTTATAGATATGACAACTATGTAGATGTCTATGATGATTATGCATTAAATACCATTGAAAACGAAAAATTTGACGTTGCAGAAAATGGATTGGCTAACTATGCAAAAACAGAAATTCGTGAAGTGAGGTTTGAAAAAAATGAGTATGGCGCACATATCTGCTTCTCTTTCAAAGACATGTTTAATAGAAATATCTCAGTGCAGATACACGAAAATACTAGGCGGCACAGCAAAGCTATGAATCTATTGGCTCCTATTGGTGCAGGCTCTAAAAAACCTACCTCATTTCCATTGTTTTTTCTATATGAATTTGATTTTATCAGGAAGCATAAAACACAAATATCAATCGATATAGATGGAAATAAAAGAAAGGTAGATAATTTTCCGTTTCCACTAACCAAAGAATTACAATGGAGATATTACACTAGATATTCTATGGATTGTCAAATGGTTGAACTTGCTAAATCTGAGGACAGAATATTAACATTGGTAGAATTAGACGAAGACTATTCGTACACTGAAGGACAGACAACATATTACTTTGATAATAATAAGGGAGAAGTGTCATTAAAATCAATAGAAGTACATGATAAAAAACATAAGCTAGAAATGCATTTTGATCTACCTTTACCAATACAGAAAAAAAATGATGAGAAGGTTAAAGGTAAATTTTTCGTGACTACGGATTCGACTATGGGGATAATGGAGGGAATATATCATTGGGAACAGCTAAATGGAACTTTTATTATAAATTTATCACTTGATAAAGGATGGACATCAGTACCAAATTCTGTTATTACCAAGATGATTTTAGGACCTAAGTCTATTTTTTGTACATGGCCGAAATCGTATAATTATATGCAGGAAATTCAAAAGGACAGCTTAAGGTCTAAATCAGAATGGATAAACAGTTTAGTTTAAAAGAGGGATTATCTTGGTAGAGGTTATAAGAGCAAGGATAGAGGATTTACAGGAGATAAAATCAACTGTAAAATCCGCTTTCTATCGTGAAGACAAAAATGAAATATTCAATGAATGGGTTGCATTAATAGGTGGAGATTATTATTTTCAATTTGGATTTGAATTTGCATCACAGTACAATATTATTTTGTCAGAAAACAATCCTGAAAATGAGTTCTTGAAAATAATTTTCCTGAATAAAACCAATAAGGATAAGGTTAATGATGGAGGTAACAAAATGATTAAATATACAATAGAAAAAGGAACAAAAGAAGAATTAGATTTAATTGATGACGAAATAATCAAATATAATTTGGAGAAGGCACCATTTACCCAAGAACCTCCATTTGTTTCAATTAATAGAGTGTTGAAAGATGATGAAGGGAATATAATCGCAGGAATAATTAGCATCTTATATTGTTGGAAGTGTTTATATATAGATATTTTATGGGTTAAAGAAGAATATAGAAAAGAAGGATATGGATCAATACTTTTAAAGGAAGTAGAGAAGGTAGCAAAAGAGCAGGGGTGTAATTTAGTTCATTTAGATACCTTTGACTTTCAAGCAAAGGATTTCTATTTGCGTCATGGATATGAAATCTTTGGAGAACTGGATAATTGCCCAGCAGGACATAAACGTTATTTTATGAGTAAAAATCTATAGGCATTCTTATCACACATAATATAGAAATTAGAGGGGTTATCTTTAAGCTTGGAGGCAATGAAAAACTTAATTTGAATTGAGGGGAGATTTTAAATGAATAATGTTTTAAGGAACATTATGTACGAAAAAGGTGCAGATATTGTCCGTTATGTTGATATATCTGAACTACCATTGGAGCAAACACAAGGCTTTACTAAGGCGATTATATTCTGCTTGGCATTATCTAAAAGATTTATTATAAATACTTTCAATAACATACAGATGGCACATGATGAATATCTAGAAAAGGATCAAAAAGTAAATGAACTAGCTGAATGACTCGCGATATACATTCAACAAAGAGGTTATCGCGCCTATGCTCAATCAGAAAATAATAATTTACAAAATGGAAGATATGATGAGAAGACAAGAACAAGTGCTTTGCCACATAAGACAATAGCACGGCTTGCGGGATTGGGGTTCATTGGTAAAAACAACTTGCTTGTGACAGAAGACTACGGCTGTGGGTTTTGCATGTGTACAGTGTTGACTGATGCACCAATTCAAGTAGAAAAATATCCTCTCATTTCTTCAAGATGTGGTAGTTGTCATATTTGTAAGAGGATTTGTCCTGCAAAAGCTATACATGGAAATGAATGGACTCTAAGTAGTGGCAGAGAAAATCTTATTGATGTATTTAAATGTTCTTGCCCCTTAAAGTGTATGGTGAATTGTCCTTGGACATTGAAATATGCGGGAGTTATGGAGTAGAAGTGGAGGTGTTTTTAATGGATAGTAAGAGAAACAAAACAATTTGGGGAATTAGTTTATTGATTGTTGGGATTGCAACTATTATAAATTCTTTTTCGTCACTTCTTGGGATTGAATTACCAGATATATTAGTAAGGTTGATGGGTATTATAATGATTTTTGCTATTCCTCTTCTTGTATATAGTTCTATAAAAACACTAATTAATAGTAAAAACGCATTTATAGTTTGTATATGCAAAGGGTTGATTTGATATAGGGACCTTTATTTCCAAATGTATATCAAGACAAGGAGGCGTGCATTCATGATAGAAATAAAAGAAATAACATGGGAAAACTTCTGGCAGGTAGTGGATCTAAAACCAAGTGAATCTCAAGGTAAGTATCTACCATCAATTTCTGTTTTTATGTCACAGGCTTATGTTAATTTAAAATTGAGGTATCCTGACATATGTTTTGCTTTATTCAACGAATCACAGCCCGTTGGATTTACAAAGATAGTATATGTACCCAAGAATGTTGAACCATATTATTTTTTAGAGAATTCCTACATGATTGATGCAATAATGATTGACGCCAAATACCAAGGCAGGGGATATGGTAAAGAGGCACTCTACCAGGTGTTAAATTATATAGAATCTAAACCATTTGGTGAAGCAGATTCAATAAAATTATCGTGTCATGATGATAACAGTGTCGCTATTAATATTTATAAAAAGATAGGTTTTTATAAAACTGATAAATTTTCAAATAAGACAGAGGAGTTTTTCATTTACTCAAAAGATATTAAAAGTACCATTTAGCAAGTATTATAAGAAAAGCATACGAATATTTAGTATTTATAGGAACCAAAATGAAGTAATAATAAGCATAAATTTATGTGGTTTAAATAGGTTAGGAGGAGATAAAAATGAATTTAGTATCAGTAAGAGAAAATCCAGAGTACAAGGATTTAGCAATTCAATACTTTCAAAATAAATGGGGAAATGAAGCTAGTAATATAGTCTATGAAGATTGTATAACACACTGCATTGATGCAGTAGCACCTTTGCCACAGTGGTATTTATTAATGAATGGGGATAAAATAATTGGCTGCGCAGGTCTGATAACTAATGATTTCATAAGTAGGATGGATTTATATCCTTGGGTTTGCGCATTGTACATTGAAAAAGAGTACCGAGGTAATGAGTATGGAGCCTTATTGTTGGAGAAGGCTAAAGAAGATACTAAACAAGGAGGTTTCAGTAATTTATATCTTTGTTCCGATCACGTAGGGTATTACGAGAAATACGGATTTTCAAGGATTGGAACAGGCTATCATCCCTGGGGAGAATCATCTGGAATTTTTAGAATAACATTATAAAGTTAATATATATTACCCAATAGAAAATAACCATAATTATGATACCGGTATAAAATATTCTAATTATAATAAATGTGATAAAAGTTGGTGGTAGATTGCAATACAGTTAAAAAAGGAATTTTTTGGGTAAGGTTTACCATGGATATCGCCTGGAAAGGGTACAGAGTAAGCACAGTATTCTTTAAATAAATATCGTATGGAGACAGGGGAATAATGATAACGGAATAATAAATTGAAAACCTCTGGTTATTGGGAAAAACAAAGAAATTTGGACAGTAATGATAGTGAACATTTTAAATAATTAGGGAGAATTCCAGAGGGATTCTCCCTAAACTAATCTAAGGGTACAAGCTCTCTCTGATTGGAGTTTTCACCTATATATTGGATATAGAGTTATCCCTTAATATTATAAAATTAATAGTATTGTATTTTAAAGAACATATGTTTGAAAAGTTATATTACTTAGAATATAATGGAATTATTAGGGGGGATAAAGATGGAACAAATTAAGCTTACAAATAAGCAAGCTCGGCATTTTATCTTATTAAAACAAGGCTTAATGGATAATTACAAATTTATTGGAGAACAAGGGGTATGCGATTATATAAAGCAAGCAGGCTGCATCCAGTTTGATCCTATTGATGTTTGTGGGAAAAATCCTGAGATAGTATTGCAATCGAGAGTAAAAGGATTTTCTAAGGATATGCTTTATAAACTCTTATACACAGACAGAAAGCTTGTTGATTATTTTGATAAGAATATGTCTATTTTCAGCATAGAAGACTGGAAATATTTTTCGCGTCAACGGGCTGTCTACAAACAAAATGTCAGAAGCAAGGAGCAAATCTATGCTGTTATAGATGAAATAAAGACAATTATTATAGAAAAAGGCTTTGTGTCTTCAAAGGATGTCAATTTTAATAAACAAGTAGATTGGTATTGGAGCCCCACAACCTTATCTCGTGCAGTACTAGAAACATTGTATTTTCAAGGAGAACTTATTATTCATCATAAAAAAGGGACAATCAAGCATTATTCTCTTGCTAATAGATATATTCCAGAAGAGATATTAAATGCTCATGACCCTAATATAACACAAGAAGAGTATTTGCAGTGGGGAATTTTGAGACGTATTGGTGCAGTGGGAATTCTTTGGAACAAACCATCAGATGCATGGCTTGGGATTGGTGGACTAAAATCATCAAGTCGCAATATTATATTTGAAAAATTATTTAAAGAAGGTCGGATTAACAAAATCCTTATTGAAGGAATATCTGAAGAATTCTATTGCCTATCAGAAGACAAACCTCTAATTGAAGCGGTGCTAAATAACAGTAAATTTATAGGTCGAACTGAATTCATAGCTCCTCTTGACAATATGCTTTGGGATAGAAAGCTGATTAATAAAATTTTTAATTATGAATATAAATGGGAAATATATACGCCTATTATTCAAAGAAAATATGGCTATTATGTGTTACCTGTTCTAGCTGGGGACAGCTTTATTGGTAGAATAGAAGTAATAAATGATAGAAAATCAAAACAGCTTATAGTTAAGAACTTTTGGTTTGAAAATGCCGTTGACATCCATAATGACCTTTATGAGGATATTAGAGGTTGTATTGAAAGGTTTGCAAGCTTCAATAATTGTAAAGATATTGTCTTAGAGTGTAAAAAGTTTGTTATCTAACAGCTAACATCAATGCTGCATTCTCAAGCCTTGTTAAAGTCGTAACACTGCTTTTGAGGAAGTGAAACAGCGATAAGAGCTATCTTTATTTTTAAAATTAATTATTTTTTAAAAAGAGGTGTAAATATGGCAAAATATGAGAGAAGGCTCAAAGGGAATTTTAATGAGTTATTAGATTGGTTACACAGGGACATTACTAATGGAAGTGTTTCAGTTAGTTACGAAGATGGAAGTGATATTACCATGGGAGATGTGAAAATGGCCGTCCGAGTTTATGAGCGTTATAGCATGGCAGGAAGTAACCGTGTAAGTCTTAATATTACGCTTGTAGGAAAAGAACAAGAAATATTTATTTCTGCTATCACCTCTGGAGGTAGCCAGGCAGTTTTCTTCAAAATCAATACAATAGGAGAAGAAACTTTTCTTGAATTGTGTAGGGATTCAGTGGAAAATTATATATTGAAGCGCCAGTAACCTGTCGTATAAAATAAAGAATCTAATAGTCAAGAAATACATTTATATATTATGAGTATGATGACTTGTTCAAATTAAGAGGTGAATAAATGAATGATATAAGATTGATATTACCTTCCAAAGAATATGAAAAAGAAGCTTATGAATATATACAGGAATTTATAGAGTACAATTCAGAAATCAACGGAACAGGTGGACTTGATAGCTACCACAATTATGATGAATGGCTACTAAAGCTAGAGAAAGATTTAGATTTACCTAATATTCCAGAAGGAAGAGTACCTGCAAATACCTACTTTTTTGTTAGATCATTAGACAACAAAATTGTTGGAATGATTAATATACGGCATAAACTGAATGAATTTCTCTTGAACGAGGGTGGTCATATAGGTTATTCAATAAGGCCTACTGAAAGAAAAAAGGGATATGCAACTTTAATGCTAAAGTCAGCTTTACAAAAATGCAGAGAGATAAACCTAGATAAAATCTTAATCACTTGTGATAAAGCAAATGTCGCATCTGCTAGGGTTATTCAAAAAAACAATGGAGTATTAGAAAATGAAATCTTTAGTGAAACCTTTTCTGAAATTATTCAAAGATATTGGATTAAACTATAAACCATGATTAAGGCAAGCTAAAAGCTGGACTTAGATGATAAATGAAATACGATTCTTTTTTTATCACTTTTCACACCATGGTAAAATGTTACAGGAACCATAATACTGCTACTAAGCTTCCAGAAGAACTTTTAGAAGCCATGAGCTTCAGTCATGTCAAAATAAATTACCCTTTATTAATTTTCAACTCTAACAATGTTTACAACCTAGAAGAAAAGAAACTAATACTTAATGTCGAAAATATTATCTCTGCTTTAGAGAAAGAGTGGGGAAAGACCATTGACGTAAATGGAGCAAAACTTCATGATGATACTATAGAGCTAGAGCCTAAATCCTTTGACTTTATAGACAATGCCGTCCTTTCACCTTCCAAGAAAAAAGTAGCTTTTTCAATTCACCTATACCTTGCCGCTTCATTTTCCACTATAACTGGTGTACTAAATGTAGAGAACAGTAATATAGATTTTGTTGAAGGTCCTTTTATTGGTCAGGTACAAGAGATTATTTGGTCTCCTGATGAAAACTACTTTGCTTACACATTGATCTCAAACATTAGTGAATATGATATATATATAATCAATTCAAGTAGTCTTAAAAAAGTAGTTTCTATAACGAGTACTGAATTGCTAGAGGAAGAGTTAGCCGAAAAACAACCTCAAGGGGAATTTCACACAATAGCAAAGCTGTCTGAGTGGCTTGATAATAGTTATTTATCAATTCAATTAATATATATGGAAACAGAAAATGATATCGAGCAGGAGTTTACTAAAATCATAAAGTATTATTAAGGAACCTTTCATTCAATAATATGGTCTAAAAAAGAGAGAATTAAAATAATAGTCAAATAGCATTACCTTTTAAAAGAAATTGATAATGAGTTTTCATATGGGAGAGTTACGATTATGAAAAAGATAGCTTTTATTTCTATCATATGTATTCTTTTTATATCTGGGTGCACATACAACGGCAATACAGTAAATACAGATAATGACGAAAACAATAAAATACAAGAATTAAAAAAAAGCATTAAAAGATTAGAATCTGATTTAAAAGAAAAAAATGATTATATTGAAAAGCTGGAGCAACAACAAGCCATATTCCCTATACTAAGCAATATAGCTTTAGAATTTGTTAGAGGACATACTCAAGGTAATATTGAGAAGTTAAAAGAAATTATATCTGATAGTATCTAAATAATAGAAGAGGAAAATAAAATTTATGGCAAATATGAAGTATACGGAAACGAAATAAAATATTTACTATATAATAATGATGGTGAAATTGGATATGAAGATATGGTTATTCAAGGATATGGATATTATGAAGAGAATAATACATATGTAATTCATATAAGAGAATTCTATGTGGACGAATATAATGAACCGGTTAGTCCGCCAACCTTTTTGAATTTATATTTTAGGGAACTAGAGGAAGGCTGGAGAATAATAGAGTTTGATTTTGACGTCTAGATATTATTTGTGTGAATCAATCAATTAAATTAGCAGAGGTGACTATAAATTGAAAATAGAAGACTTATTAGGAATTAAAAGTGAAGAAGAGAGGGTTTCAGCTCTTTATGAAATATTTGATGAAGATTCCAGGTTATCTTCCAAAGCAACTAGAGTTGAGTTTTTAACTACAGTTAGGCAAATTGAAAAACATTTACAGCCTGGAATGAAAATTTTAGATTTAGGAGCAGGTGCTGGGGAACATAGCTTGTACTTTGCAGAAAAAGGTTATGAGGTGACCTCGATAGAACTAGTTGAAAAGCATGTGAAACGTATTAGAGAAAAGAAAAGACCAGATATGAAGCTTAAAGTATTTCAAGGTAATGCTTTAGAGCTTTCTAAACTTGAGGATAATAACTATGACATTGTATTGTGCTTTGGCCCTTTATATCATTTGGAGAACATAGAAGATCGCTTCAAATGTATTGAAGAAGTAAAACGAGTATGTAAAAATGATGGCATAATGTTTTTTGCTTTTATTAGCAATGATATGGTCATTGTAACGGAAACCATGTGCTATCAATCAGGCTTTTTAAAAGGAGAGCAATATAATCATAAAACCTTCAAGGTAAAAGACTTTCCTTTTGTATTTGCAACTGTTGATCAAGCGAGAGAATTAATCAAAAAATCAGGACTAACAATTGTGGCTGAAGTTGCAGCAGATGGACTAAGTGAATTGCTGGCGGACAAAATAAATAATATGGACGAAGAAAGCTATGAGCTGTGGCTCAATTTTCATTTCTATTATAGTGAAAAGCCAGAGTTTTTAGGATGGAGCAATCACTTGCTGTTCCTTGCACAAAAATAAGATTTTAATAGTTGTTTCTTATCATAAGGGGGGAAAATATGAAGGTTAAAGTATGGATAATGTTGTTGATTTTAGTATTCTTGCTTAGTGGATGCAGTAAACCAGAAAATAGCACGCTTCCTTTAGCTTTTATTGAAGCTAACAAAGTTAGAATCAATGATTTGCAATTGGACACTATTGATGAAATTATTCAAGAGAGAACAATTGATAATGGGGCTAGGGTACTAATTTTTAAAGATAAAGAAGACGGTCAAATAAATGGTGGAATTAATTTAAGGGATAAATATTATCAAATAGGTGAAGTATCCGTTGAAAATACACCAGAAGATTTAATGGGTATAGAAGAAGTCCAAGTATTCGGAAAGGAAGCAATAAAGATTTATGGAATACTAGGCACAAGTTATGCCCAGGCATTTTATTGGTTTACACAAGAAGATTTCCAGGGGTCTATAATACAAGTAGATGGGAATACAACAGAAATTGACTTAGATAACGATGGTAAGCAAGAAATTGTTTCAACTTTAGGTACAATTCCCCAAACTAAAATATACATATTAGATGAAAATAAAATTTATGCTTGTGACATTAATGAATCTATAGGAGCAGAGTCATCAATTCTAAAGGATAGAGATAAAAAGCTGTTTGAGATATACTTTCAGCCCAATAAACCAAAAAAATATATGTATGATAAAGGCTTACTTAAAGAAATAGTTAAATAAAGCAATTAAACAATATGGATAAAATAACATAATTTAGAGCTAGAATAGTATCTATTTGATTGATTGCTTTTAAACAGTTATACTAGTAAATATGATGAAATAATACAAAGAATATTGGCTCTATAATATTAGTTATTCTAGTTCTATTTTCAACAATAGTCTTGTTTTTATTTTAAGGAAAAAAATTACTACTTATACAGACAGCATCTTCTCTAAAAACAATCCTAATATAGAAAAAATAAATTTAAGAATAAATACAGACTGGGGGGTCATAAAATGTCAAATAAAATTTCTAAAGAAAGAAAATCCATTTACTATGTAGGATTAGGACTTATAGTGCTAGGAGTTATTTTGTTTCTTTCCTCATTTATCACAGTTGCAATAGATATGAACTCAAGCTTTGGAGGACCACCAACCTTCTTTCTAAGAGCAGTAGTAGGGATGATATGTATTATTATAGGAAATGTACTTGTTAGTATAGGGGCAAAAGGTGTTGCAGGCTCAGGACTTATTTTAGATCCAGAAAAGGCAAGAGAAGACTTACAGCCTTTTAATGCTGCAAAGGGAAAAATGATAAATGATGTCATTGAAAATATAGATGTAGTTAAGAACATAAAGGGAGAAAACGCTGAAAGAGAAACAAAGGAAATAATAAAAATAAAATGCAGACAATGTGGTGCGCTTAATGATGAGGATGCAAAATTCTGTAAATCTTGTGGAAAGACAATATAACTCATCTATTTATTTTGAGAAAAGTTTAATATAGCCTAAAAGGGAACAAAACTAACAATACAAAGGTCTAATAAGCTAACAATAGAAAAGGAGGACTATTTATGAACTATAAAAAATTCATACTTATAGCCTTAATCATAATGATTATAACCCTTACTGGCTGTCAAAAAGAAGAAAAAGTAGATATAAGAGGGTCAATTACTGGCATAAACATGTCCGATAAAATTTCCAGTATAATGGTTGAAGGGGAGCTTGAGGAAGATACATCCTATGATAAAGCAAGTATAAGAATAGACAATAGCACAAAAATATATATAGGTAAAACAAAAGAGAAGGCTTCTGCAGAACATTTTAAAGAAGGAATGATAGTAGAAGTTACCTTTGAAGGTCCAGTTGCAGAATCTTATCCAGTGCAGGCAACTGCAAAAATAATTAGAATTGTTGAACAGGATAAAGATAGCCAAGTATCCGAGGCTCTAAAAGAAAAAAGCATAGAAGCATTTAAGCTACAGGAAAGTGATTATATCACCATAGATAATATATTGAATGCTAAAAAAGATATTATTGTGATTCAGTGGAGCTTTGACAAATCTAAAGTTGCTTTTGCAATAGATAATGGAGATGGAGAAAGCCAAATGTATTTATGGCAGACTGGTAATCATGAACCAGTAAGGATAGATGATGTAAATGATATTATTTGCGAATTTAAATGGTCTCCAAATAATGAATATATTATTGCAGATGTGGGCACCTCAGTGGCTAGGGGAGGCTATGTTGTCGATGTAAAGGAGAAGGAATTGCTTTATAACATTGGCTATATAGATGGAGTTCTTTGGTCACCTGATTCAAAACACATAGCTATGATACAGGAAAGCCAGGTAAAAGCAGTAGTAGAAACTGAGCTAGAGGGAACTACAGACGTATATCTGCTTAACATAGAAACAAAAGAAAAACAGTTAATAGACAAAGGTACGTCAGAATATTCTCTAAGACTTATAAGCTGGGATGATGATGGCAAGCTAAATTACAATAGAGCTTATTATAAAGAACCTGAGAAAATTGAAATATTGACATATATTTATTGAAAAAAGGCTTTTATAGAAATATAAAAGCTAATTTTGCATTAATTATTGACAAAAAAATATCAACAATATAATATGATATTAAATACAGTTCATCTAAGGCAAGAGAAATCTTTCCATAGATGTTCACAATACCCTATTTCCTAACGAAAAAGAGCTATGCTCTGATTTGAAAGGTGACGGATAATATGAATGACATGTGGTTAATGGCATATGTTTACTATTCGCATCTTTCTGAGGGAAGGTGCGTTTTATATTTTTGATTAAAAATAGGAGAGGATAAAATATGAAAAAAATAGCAGCCATAAGTGCCATATTAGAGGAACCGGAATTAGTACAGCAGGAATTTAATAACGTGGTTTCATCCTTTAAAGGGATTATAAAAGGACGATTAGGCATTCCATTTTCAGAAGAGAAAATTGCCATAATTTCAATTGTAGTAATTGGAGAACTAAATGAAATCAATAGTCTAACAGGAAGGCTAGGCAATATACCTCATGTAATTGTGAAGACAGCCATTTCTAAAAAAGAAATATAAAGGGGAGATAAATATGTTTATAGACGAAAAATATATTAACGATTTACTCGAAAGTGTTAAAAAAATAACAAAAAACGAAATAGATCAAATACTAGATAAGGCAGCAGAATTCAAGGGGCTTACTCATAAAGAAGTTGCTGCACTACTTATGACAGATAACAAAGAGCATATAAAGAGAATATTTCAAATAGCAGGAAAGATTAAAGAGCATATCTATGGAAATCGTATAGTTATGTTTGCTCCCCTATATGTAAGCGATTACTGTGTAAATCGCTGTAGATATTGTGGATATAATCATGACAACGAATTTCCTAGACGTCGCTTGACTATGGAGGAAATAAGAGCTGAAGTAGCTATTTTAGAAAAAATGGGACATAAGCGTTTAGCTCTTGAGGCTGGAGAGGATCCAGTAAATTGCAGTATAGATTATATATTAGATTGCATGCAGACTATATATGATATGAAGCTTGAAAATGGTGAAATTCGTAGAGTTAACGTGAATATTGCAGCTACAACAGTTGGAAATTATAGAAAATTAAAGGAAATAGGCATAGGAACATATATATTATTTCAAGAAACCTATCATAAGCCAACCTATGAATATATGCATATGTCAGGCCCAAAAAAGAACTATGAATATCACTTAACTGCCTTTGATAGAGCCATGGAAGCAGGAATAGATGATGTGGGCGGAGGAGTCTTATTTGGACTATATGATCCATATTTTGAGGTTTTAGGACTTATGCTTCACAATGAGCATTTAGAAGAAAAATATGGTGTAGGCTTTCATACTATTTCCGTACCGAGAATATGTGGAGCTGAAGGTGCTGATTTATCTATGTATAAGCATATTGTAGATGATGAAACCTTTAAAAAGATTGTAGCTATTATACGATTAGCAGTACCCTTTACAGGAATGATATTGTCAACTCGTGAAAGCATAGATATGCGTAAGGAACTTATTAAAATAGGTATTTCTCAAATAAGCGCAGGGTCAACAGTAGAGGTTGGAGGCTACACTGCAAGAGAGCATAACAAATCACAGTTTCAGGTTACAGACAATAGAAGTGCGGCAAGGATAATTGATTGGCTTGTAGACGATGAACTAATTCCAAGCTTTTGTACTGCCTGCTATAGAAAAGGTAGAACTGGAGATAGATTCATGTCCTTAGCTAAATCAGGAAATATTAAAAATGTCTGTGTGCCCAATGGTCTCATGACTTTATACGAGTATATGCTAGACTATGGAGATAAAGAATTTAAGGCGAAAGTAGAAAAAATTATTCAAAGAGAAATACCTAAAATTCAAGACGAGAAGGTTAGACAATTAGTTATGGATAACATAGAGAAGCTTAAAAAAGGTGAGAGAGATTTATATATATAAGGAGGAAACCAAATGCAGAAAACTCCAATTGCTTCAAGAAAGCATGTATCATTATTTGGCAATGTAAATGCAGGGAAATCTTCCCTATTTAATGCTATTTTAGGGCAAGATGCGGCAATTGTATCGTCACAGCCAGGAACCACAACTGACCCTGTAGTAAAGGCTATGGAGCTTATTCCTTTTGGACCTATTGCCTTAGTTGACACTGCTGGCTTTGAAGATATTAGTCAAGTTGGAAAGCAGAGGATGAAAAGAACTAATGACATACTTAATCGTACAGATTTAGCTATTTATGTTGTAGATGCAAGTGCCTTTGATGAAGATAATCATAAAAAAACAGTTAGATTATTTAAAGAAAAATCCATACCCTATATATTAGTTTTTACTAAATGGGATATGGTGCCTGAAATAGAAAAAAGTCAGCTTAAAAGCAAATATAAGGACTCAATATTTGTAGATAGCTCTAATGAAAATGATGTATCCCTTCTAAAGAGGAAAATAGCCCAAGAGCTAGAAAAGCTTCAGGATGAAGATGAAACCATTGTAGGGAATCTATTAGAAGAAAATAGCACAGTAATTTTAGTTGTTCCTATTGATTCTGCTGCACCAAAGGGAAGATTAATATTACCCCAGGTTCAGCTTATAAGGGATTGTCTAGACCATAATATCAAATGCTTTGTAACAAAGGAAAGCGAGCTACCTGAAGCTTTAAAAGAGTTAAAAAAGATAGACTTAGTAGTTACGGACTCTCAAATATTTAAATTAGTAAGTACCATTGTTCCTAAGGAAATACCTCTTACATCCTTTTCAATGCTACTAGCAAGACAAAAGGGAGATATAGGGCTTCTTATTGAGGGAGCAGAAAAAATTCATAGTTTAGAGAACAATTCAAAAATACTTATGGCTGAAGCCTGCACTCATAATCATACTCATGAAGATATAGGGAGAGTAAAGATACCAGCATTAATGAAAAAATATACAGGCAAAGAGCTTAGCTTTGATTATTGTGTAGGATATGATTTCCCAGATAATTTAGAGGAGTATCATATGGTAGTTCACTGTGGAGGATGTATGCTAAATAAAAAAGCTGTAACTAATAGACTCGCCATATGTAAGGATAAAAATATTCCTGTAACTAACTATGGCGTATTATTAGCACATTTAAATGGCATATTGCCAAGATGTAGTGAGATTTTTAACAAGGCATAGGAGGAAATTTTTATGATTGATAAATTATATAACACTCATTCTCTTGACAAGGATGAGCTAATAGCTTTAATAAGAGAAAATATTAATGGAATAGACAATAGGCTTTTAGAGGCTGCTTCTAGCATAAGAGAAGTCTACTACGACAAGAAAGTGTTTTTTAGAGGCTTAATAGAATTCAGTAATTATTGTAAAAACGATTGCTATTATTGCGGTATAAGAAGAAGCAATTCTAATGCTCAACGATATAGATTGAAAAAGGGAGATATATTAGATTGCTGTGCAAGTGGATATGAGCTAGGCTTTAGAACCTTTGTACTACAAAGCGGAGAGGATTTATATTATACAGATAATATTATGGTTGATTTAATAGATAGTATAAAAAGCAAATATCCTGATTGTGCAATAACATTGTCTATGGGTGAAAAATCTTATTCAAGCTATAAAAAATATTTTCAGGCAGGTGCAGATAGGTATTTATTGAGACATGAGACTGCTACAGAAGATCATTACAGAAGGCTTCATCCAGACAACATGAGTCTTTCTAATAGAAAGAAAAGCCTATATAATTTAAAGGAAATAGGCTTCCAAGTAGGAGCAGGATTTATGGTAGGATCTCCTTATCAAACAATAGAGAATTTAGCTAACGACCTGTTGTTTTTAAAGGAATTGGAGCCTCATATGGTAGGCATAGGACCTTTTATACCTCATAGTGACACTATTTTTGCAGATGAAAATGCAGGTGCTTTAGATATGACGGTTTTAATGATAGCAATAGTTAGACTCCTACTACCTAAAGCTTTGCTTCCTGCTACTACAGCCTTAGGAACCATAGACTCTCTAGGAAGGGAAAAAGGCCTTAAAGCAGGAGCCAATGTAGTTATGCCCAATCTTTCACCTATATCTGTAAGAAAAGACTACTCTCTTTATGATAACAAAATATGTACGGGAGACGAAGCAGCAGAGTGCAGATACTGCATAGAAGAAAGAATAAAGGCAGCCGGATTTCAGCCTGATTTTTCAAGAGGAGATTATATAGGAATGAATATACAAAGTTGATTATATGCCAGGCAGATGCTTGGATTAGATTGCTTCGCTATTAGTGATTTAATAATATGATATCCATAATGGTTTCTGTGAAGTATTAATTGCTAATGTTGCAATGCTTTTTATAATTAGGTAACATATAATATAAGAGGAGATCAATATTCATTAGGGAGTGTGATAACTATTATTTCAACATTATTATTAATATTTAATTTTGTGATAGGCATTGCAATACTAGTGTATTATTTTAAAAATCTTAAAGAAGTAAACTATTATATTAAATATGGAATATTTATGTCTGCAGCATGTGGTATTTTAATAATCTTAGGTGGAGGATTTGAAGTACCCACTATGCTGTTATTTGCAATAAATCTTATAAAAATATATATTCACACATGTGTAGGAATGCATTTATGTGAAAGATTAGGCTTGATAGATTTGCCTTTACTAAGAAAAATTTTTAGTCATGAGGGCATAGAAAAAATAAATATAAAAAAATACTCTTTAAATGTAGCGACTGTAATTGTTGGAACAGTGGCATTCTCATATGGTCTATTTAAACTCACTTCTCCAAGAATTTCAGAGACCTATAAGATGGTTTTAGAAAGAACAGGAGGGCTTAATGAGTTTGGCAGTCCACCTTCTATAAGTATTATATTAATCATTATGGCTACTGTTATTATTGAAGAAATAACATTCCGATTTGTAATACCTAATTATCTAGCGAATAAATTCAAGCTTGAGAATCATAAATATTGGATATCAATTGCTTTTTCATCATTATTGTGGACTTTTGCACATGCAAATGTTCTAAATCCTGAATGGGTTAAGTTTGTTCAGATATTTCCTGTAGGATTAGTATTGGGAGGAATGTATAAAAAGCTTGGATTAGAAAGCTGTATAATAGCTCACATAGGCTTTAATATTGGGATGATGTTCATATCCGGAGGCTTAATCCTTCATTGATAATTCAAAAGAACAAGTTAAACATGGAGACCATATAAAAAGCGCCCTTTTGTACAAATTATAGGGATTACTTTTTTTATGGTCTTTGTGTATTTATTTAGCATCGGCTATAGCTTTATTAAATGGATATTTACTAGGCTGCCAGCTTCTTTCTGTCAATACTTCAACAATCTTACCTTTATAATAATAAACCTTTGGCACTCTATAAGTAATCATAGAAGGGATTTCCTGGGGAACACTGCCTATGTGATTAGCAAGGTCCTCTAATGTAATTTCATTACTTCCATCCTTGCCAATCAATACTACAGGAGTACCTATAGCATATTTTTCAGGTAAACGAACCATGAACTGATCCATACAGATTTTGCCTATGATGGGCATTTCTTGTCCATCTACTAGAACATGAAAGCCTTGAAAACAACGGAACCACCCATCTGCATAGCCTATAGGAACCGTTCCTATCCATTCATTAGATTTTGTTTCATAAGCAGTATCATATCCTACAAAGCTTCCTTTTTTCATTTTTTTAACACAGAGTAGCTTTGAATGTAGAGAAAGTGCCGATTCTAAATGTACTGGAGTTGTCTTTCTTATATCTTCAGATGGATATATTCCAAATATAGCTACACCTATGCGAACCATATCAAAAAAGCTGTTACTATACTTTAAGGCTGCAGCACTATTGGCACAATGGAAAATAGACACATCTAGACCTTCGGATTTTATCCATTGAGCCATGTCTGAAAATGCCTCCAGCTGTTTATTAAAATAGGCAGAGTTTTTACTGTTTGCTGTAGCAAAATGGGTATATACTCCTTCTATGACTATATCCTCCTTAGTTAATAGTGGTAGCATAGCCTCTAGCTCTTCCTTATTTCTTAAACCAATTCTACCTAAGCCTGTATCTATTTTTAAGTGTATTTTAAGTGGTTTTCTGCCTACTTTATATAGTCTCATTTCTTTAAGCCAAGAAAGCTGAAAAACAGTAATGGATATATCATATTCTATTGCAATATTCACATCACTAGGGAGTATAGGTGTAAGTACTAAAATAGGTGCTTTAATACCATTCTTACGCAAATATAAGGCTTCACTTAATATGGATACAGCTAGTGCATCTACATTTGCCTTTAAAGCTATTTTTGCAACCTGCAAATCACCATGTCCGTATGCATCTGCCTTTACTGCTGCCATAAATTTAACATATGGAGGCAAATATTCACGTAATTGCTTAATATTATTTTCAATTTTATCTAAATGTATTTCTAACCATGTATCTCTATGAAGTATAGAGGTATCCATTTATATTACCTCCTTTTCCAATGGATTTTCAGAGATTAATGCTTTAACAATATCCTCTAGTTTAAGTTCACGAGAACCTTTGATTAATACCATAGACTTATATTGAATAATTTCTTTTAACTTTTCTACTAGAAGAGCTTTATTTGTAAAGGAAAAAACTCTATTATCAGGGAATCTTGATTTTGCAGCCTTAGCTATGTTTGCTGCAAGAGAACCTATTGTAATAAGGTAATCAATTTTATCAGGTTCAATTTTCTTTCCAATCTCCATATGCATATTTATCTCTTCAATGCCTAAACCATTCATATCACCAAGGACTGCAATCTTTTGCTTATAATTTTTAAAGCTATATAGAGTTTCTAATGCTGATAATAGGCTTGTAGGATTAGATTTATATGAATCATTTAGAATCGTATATTTTTCAGTATATATTAGCTCGTTTCTCATTCCTGTAACCTCTATCTTTGATAAGCCCTCTTGAATTTGCTCAAGAGATATTCCGAAATACCTGGCCACTGTAACTGCAGCAGTAGCATTATATACTTGATGCTTACCAACCATAGACAAAAAGAAAGTTGGACAGTCTAATTTATCTAACCTAAAATAAGTGCCATTTTCCTCAATAGATATGATTTCGGGAATATATGTGTTAGTTAGATTTTTCCCAAAGGTTACTGTCTTATAATTAGTATTCATATTCTTAATAGTATTACTTAACAAAGGGTCATCTCCAAAATATACAAATAAACCATTAGGATTTAAGCCTTTTAAAATTTCAAGCTTTGCTTTAACAATATTGGTTTTTGTTTTTAAGTAGTCTAAATGAGCTTCACCAATATTAGTAATAACAGCTACATCAGGAGAAGCAATAGAAGTTAGTAACTCGATATCTCCAAGGTGATCCATGCCCATTTCAACTACAGCCATTTCAGTATCTTCTTCTAGTTCTAAAATTGTTAATGGAACTCCTAAATGGTTATTTAAATTAGCAAAGGTTTTATGAGTTTTATATTTAGTTTTCAATAGACTAGCTAAAATATCCTTAGTAGAAGTTTTTCCATTACTTCCTGTTATGCCTATAACTTTTGTATCTAACTGATTTCTATATGCTTTTGCCAGTTCTTGAATAGAGGTTAATGTATCCTTTACTAATATAAATGGGAAATCTATATCTGGAATAGGTTCACTTTCACACCAAATTGCTCCTGTTGCTCCTTTTTCTATAGCATCACTAATAAACTGATGCCCATTAAAATTCTCTCCGACAATAGGAACAAATAACTGACCAGATTTTATTCTCCTAGAGTCTGTGGAAACACCCTTTATTTTAATTTCTTCATACTCCCCTTTGAGACCATGACCCTTTGCCATGATTTCTATTTCCTTTAATACACGACTTATCATGCTTCCCACCTCATATGCAAAATAGAGTTCTTCTGTTCATGTCTAGCAAATCCTAAACCTATTAATATTTGGATTAATTCACTATAGCTGGTGCCATCTGTTTTTTCCCAGAGAGCAGGAAACATACTATATTTAGTGAAGCCTGGCATAGTATTTACTTCATTAATATAATATGCGTCTTGGGCAGTAACAAAATAATCCACTCTTACAAGCCCCTTACAGTTTAGTAGCTTAAAGGCCTTGATAGCAGTTTGCCTCATAGCCTCACTTATATTATCAGACAAAGGAGCAGGAATAACAGGAACTAGCCTTCCATCCACATATTTAGCATTATAATCCATGAACTTTCTTTCCTGTATATATTCACCTACTACAGAAGCCTTAGGACAGTTATTACCTATTACAGCTATTTGCATTTCTCTTCCGATTATTTCTTTTTCTATAATAAGCTTATGATCATAAAGAAAGGCTTCTTTTATTGCACTAATTAATTCATTTCTATTTTTACACCGGTTGATGCCAACGCTAGAGCCTAGCCTTGCAGGCTTAACAAAGGAAGGATATCCAATAATATTTTCAATTTCTTCTAGAGCTTTTTCCTCGTTTTCCTGCCATTGATGAAGGAGGAGAGAAGTATACTTTGCTTGAGGTATATTACCTAAAGATAGTAAATCCTTCATCATAACCTTATCTATTCCCACTGCTGATGAAAGAACTTCATTGCCTACATAGGGAAGATTTAACATTTCAAATAATCCCTGAATTGTTCCATCTTCACCATTTGATCCGTGCAGAGCTGGGAAAGCAATACTTTTTTCACCTTTTTTGAAATGCTTGGATAAAAAATCTCCTAAAGAGCCCGAAATGCTATTAAAGTTGCAATGCTTAAGCTCCTTTAGCTCAGTTATTGTTTCCTTAACTATTTTTGTACTGCACCAGACCCCTTCCCTAGTGATATATACTGGATAAACATTATATTTAGCCTTATCTAGAGAGTTGATTATAGAAAATGCACTTTGCAAGGAAACATCATGTTCAACTGACTTTCCACCGTAGATTACATAAATGTTAGTTTTCATTTTTTCCCCCTTTGGTCTATTATTTATGCATTAATTGTATAAGGAAGTTTTTACAATATACTCTTCATTTTTCTTACAAATTTCTTAAAGTTAATCTAGACATCCATTATGTGTTAGATTTCATACAAATGTACTAAAAAACATACATATAAAACACAAACCTGTTATTTACCAAGGGTTAAGATATAATTTTACAAAAAGTGTATTAATTCTGGACAAAAAAATGAGTATTTAAAAATTCACTAAAACACGTGAAAATATTCACAATATTCACTGATATTGGAAATTCCATAGAATATTAAAATATAAATACATGTGGCACGCATTTTGCTTATATAAAATAGATATTGATGTGAAATAATTATTAAATTATATATTTAAAGGAGGAAGAATAATGAAATTATTAGACAAAGTAGCAATAATAACAGGTGCAGGCAGGGGTATAGGCGAGGCAACTGCTAAAAAGTTTGTACAGGAAGGAGCAAAGGTAGTAATAGCAGATATAAGCCAAGCAGATGTTGACAGAACAGTAGAAGAAATTAAAGCTATGGGTGGAGAAGCTATAGGAGCAATTGTTGATGTTACCAGTCTGGAAAGCGTTAACAAAATGGTTAAAGAAACAGTTGAAAAGTATGGAAAACTTGACATAATAGTTAATAATGCTGGAATTACTGCAGATAATACATTAGTTAAAATGTCAGAAGCTGAATTTGATAGAGTTATTAATGTAAACCTAAAGGGAGTATATAATTGCGGACAGGAAGCTGCAAAAGTAATGGCAGAACAAGGTGGAGGAGTAATATTAAATGCTTCATCAGTAGTTGGTGTATATGGAAACTTTGGACAAACAAACTATGCAGCTACAAAATGGGGAGTCATAGGTATGACAAAAACATGGGCAAAAGAGCTTGGGAAAAAAGGTGTACGTGTCAATGCAGTTGCACCAGGATTTATTCTAACTCCAATGACAGAAAAAATGCCTGAAAAAGTATTAGACATGATGAAGGACAAAGCTCCTCTGAAAAGATTAGGAACACCAGAAGACATCGCAAATGCTTATACTTTCTTGGCATCTGATGAGGCTAGCTTCATTACAGGAGCTGTATTAGAAGTTACAGGTGGAGTAGTGCTATAATATTAATAAGGGATGACAAAAATTCACCAGATAAATATTAATTCTAAGATTTTATCTAATTAAGTATTGGTTTACTTAATATCCTCCGAGCTGTCACCGGTATTAAAAGGTGACAGTTCTATTTTTTTGAGAAGGAAAACAAATGCCAATTAAAATGTGTATGAAAAAAACACAAAGCATAGTCGCTATTTGTTTGCTACTGTGTTAATATATAACTAGATTACTAGGTTTTTTATTAGGAAAACGTTCTATCGGAGGTGACTTTGTTGAGTGGAAAGCAAATAAACACTAAAATGCAAGAAGGAGCTAAAGAATTCCAAAACCTACATAATAACTCATTAGTGTTAAGTGAAGATTCTATATTAAGTGAATACTTTATTACAATGATGAACAAAATATTTGATCCCCTTCCTGTACCATTTATTTTGCTAGACAAAGATAGCAGAGTTAGAATGATTAATCAAGTTTTTGCAGATTACCTAGGTTTTTCTAAGAAAGAGATAATAGGTAAGCCTGTACTAGAAGTAGACAAGTATTCTAGATTTCCCTATGTATTTAAAACTAAAAAAGCGGAAATAGCATGGAAGCATACCTTTGAAAATGGACATACTGCAATAGTACATAGACTTCCTGTTCTTGATGAAAACGGAGAAATAAAATATGGAGTTGGAATGGTACTTTTTGAAGACCTTCATCAATTTAGGGATATTATTGAAAAAAATAAGCTTTTAGAAACAGAGCTTTATCTGTACAAAAACCAGCTAAAGGAAATGCACGGAGCTAAATATTCCTGGGACAATATAATTGGCAACAGCGAAAAAATGTCAGCTGCAAAATTCATAGGGAGAAGAGCATCTCAAACAAACTCTAATGTACTGATCCTAGGAGAAAGTGGTACTGGGAAAGAATTATTTGCCCATGCGATACATAATGACAGTGTGAGAAATTTTTCTCCTTTTGTTAAAGTAAATAGTGCAGCAATACCTTCAGAGCTTCTAGAATCAGAGCTTTTCGGATACGAGGAGGGAGCATTTACAGGTGCTAAAAAAGGAGGAAAAATAGGTAAGTTTGAACTGGCTAATGGAGGAAGCATTTTTCTAGATGAGATAGGAGACATGCCACTTAAAATGCAGGCAAAGCTATTAAGAGTTTTACAAGAAAAAGAATTTGAAAGAGTTGGCGGGAACAATATAGTAAAGGTTGATGTTAGAGTTATTGCTGCTACTAACAAAGACCTAAGACAGTTAATAGATGAAGGAAAATTCAGAGAAGATTTATACTATAGACTTAATGTAATGACTATAGAGATACCACCTTTAAGAGAAAGGCATGGAGATATTGGAGAGCTTGTTTCAATACTACTTAATAAGCTTTCAAATCAGCTTGGGAAATATGTATCTAATATATCTGAGAATGCTATGGAGCACTTAATAGGACATAGCTGGCCAGGAAATGTTAGAGAGCTGGAAAATGTACTAGAGAGAGCTATTAATCTAACTGACTCAGATACTATATTACCTGTCCATCTACCAATATACTTAAAGCAGCACACAAGAAGAATAGTAGATGGGCCTATAAGACCATTAAAGGACATAATTGAAGATACGGAAAAAGAAGCCTTAGCAAGATGCTTAGAATATACTGATGGGAACAAGCTACAAACTGCTAAGCTACTAGAGATAAGTCGTTCTAGCTTGTATGATAAGCTAGAGAAGTATGGAATTTCATAAAACTAAAATCAAGGAAGAATAATTTCTTCCTTTTTTTATTGCCAGTTAAATACAAATAATATAAAAGGCTGTTTTGTATTTTAATTGGTACAATAATTGCATAATTTATTTAACAGAGTAAAAAAGAAAGGAGGAAATAAAATGAAAGGTAAAACAATACAGGAGCTAAAATTGGGAGAGAAGGCTTTTTTCCAGAAAACAATCACTGAAACAGATGTGTATCTTTATGCAGGTATAACAGGGGATTTAAACCCAGCCCATATAAATGAAGAATATGCTAAAGATACATTCTTTAAAAGTAGGATTGCACATGGAATGCTAACTGCTGGATTAATATCTGCAGTTTTAGGAATGAAGCTGCCTGGGCCAGGTACAATATATATGGGGCAAGAGTTAAAATTTACTGCACCTGTTAGAATAGGAGATACTATAAAGGCAGAAGTTGAGGTAACTGAAATTGTAACAGAAAAAAATAGACTGAAATTACGAACTACTTGCATAAATCAAAATGGGGACATAGTTCTTGATGGTGTAGCTACAGTAATGCCACCAAAATAAGGTTAAGAATCATTAACCTTTATAGAGAGTATTGAGCCATAAGTAGTGTATAAAAAACACACAGTGCTTTTTAAGTAGGTAAATAAGCTACATACAGGTAAAATAAAAAAGAATTATTGGAGAAATTTTAAAGAAAAGTAAAATATCTTGTTATTTATAAGGAAATGGAATGTGTATGAAATCCATACACATGTACGAAATAAACACAGGAAACTCCTAGTAATATACAAAATTATTATACCTAGAAATATACTTCGAAAATAAAATTCAAAATTATAACAAATAAATCAACAGGGGTTTTAGGTATAAAGCACTAATTATCAAGGCTATTTTAAAAGCAGACAAGCTAAGAGAAAAATACTTTGCATCAATTCTTATCAAATGGCATAAGAATTGCAATTTATTTTAGACAAGGTCTTAAAACCTAAAATTTATAAAAAATAAACATATAATTTTAAGGAGGGTTTTATTTTGAAAAGAGCAATTTCTTTACTATTAGTGATAACGTTTGCATTGTCACTGTTCTTAACAGGTTGTGCAGGCAAGACAACTGGTGGCGTAGACAAAAGCGAACCTATTAGAATCGGGGGAATTACATCTTTGAGTGGTGCCCTACAAGATTATGGTCAACAAATGCAAAGAGGCTTTGAGCTAGGATTAGAATATGCAACAAAGGGAACTATGGAAGTAGCAGGTAGAAAGATAGAAGTTATTTGGGAAGACACTACTACTGTACCTGATGTAGCTAGAGAAAGAGCAATTAAATTATTAGACGTAGACAAAGTAGATATATTAGTAGGGCCTGCATCATCATCTGATGCTGCTGCTATATTAGAGCTTGCAGAAGAATTCAAAAAAGTAATAGTTATTGATCCTGCAGCTGCAGACTTTTTAACTGGACCTGCTTGGAATAGATATACATTCTGTACAGGAAGAAACTCAGCACAGGATGCTAAAGCTATGGCAAACGTTATTATTAACAATAAGCCAGGTGCGAAGGTTGCTACATTAGCACCAGACAGTGCATTTGGACGTTCAATGGTTGACCCAGTTGTTGGTGCATTACAAGATGGTGGAGCTGAGCTTATTCATCAAGAGTTCCCACCAGCAGAAACTACAGACTTTACTCCTTATATATTAAGAATTAGAGAAGCAAAACCAGATTATCTATACGTTATTTGGGCTGGAGCTAATAACCCATGGGGACAATTAATGGAGCTTGACCTTGAAAGCCATGGAATTAAAATTACTACAGGTGCTCCAGAAATTGCAGCATTAAGAATGATGCAACCAATGATAGGTATGCCTGGATTTACTGTATATTATAACAGCGTTCCACAAAACCCTGTTAATGATTGGCTAGTTGAAAAACATAAAGAAAAATATAACTCAGTTCCAGATTTATTTACATCTGGTGGTATGGCATGTGCTATGGCAGTAGTTACAGCTTTAGAAAAAACTGGCGGAAATGCTGATGCAGAAGAGCTAATCAAAACCATGAGGGGAATGGAATTTGATAGCCCTACTGGTAAGAGATACTTCCGTGAAGAAGACCATCAAGCAATACAACCATTGTATGAAATCGTACTTACAGAAGTAGATGGCGTAGACCATCCAGTACCAAAACTAGTACGTGAAATACCAGCTGAAGATATAGCACCAGCAATAACAGTTCCAGCTGATGCAAAGCGTTAAAACCAATAGAAATGGCTAATAGCAGAAAGGATGTATGAAATGGGTGAAACATTAATTCGTACTGAAAATTTAGGCATAAGTTTCGGAGCCCATAAAGCGGTAAACAAGGTTAATCTCGAATTAGAGAAAAACGTGTTTACTACCATACTCGGACCTAATGGGGCAGGAAAGACAACTTTATTTAACCTAATGAGTGGTCTTTTAAAGCCTACAGAGGGAAAAATCTTTTTCAAAGGGACAGACGTTACAAGTCTGTCCCCTATTGACCGAGTAAAAATGGGCATGGGCAGGTCGTTTCAATTAACAAATGTTTTTCCAAGCTTAACAGCTTACGAAAACGTTAGATTATCTATGCAGGCTCGTGAAAATGTAGGATATAAGATTTTTACGGATCATAGGAAATATAGTCAGTTAAACGAAAAGACAGAAGAAATCCTAGAAAGAGTACTATTAAAGGATAAAAAAGACTTTAAAGCAAGTGAATTAAGTCATGGTGAGCAGAGAAAGCTTGAATTAGGTATGGTTTTAGCTCTTGACCCAGAGGTACTATTATTAGATGAGCCTACTGCCGGCATGGCTATAGAAGAAGTACCAACTATGATAGACATACTTCAAAAAACGAAGAAGCAGGGAACTACTATAATTTTGATTGAGCACAAGATGGACATGGTAAAGACCCTTTCAGACAAATTAATTATTATAGTTAATGGAATGAAGCTTATTGAGGGGGATCCAGAAGCAGTTTCAAAAGATCCTGAGGTTCTTAAGGCTTATCTGGGAGGAGGGGTTCTAGATGACATCAATTCTTAAAACAGAAGATTTAGTATCATATATCGGACTTTATACTATTTTACAGGGTGTTAATGTAGAAGTAAATAAAGGTGAGGCCATAGCTATTTTAGGTAGGAATGGTGCAGGGAAAACCACCTTTTTAAAAACAATAATGGGACTAGTGAACACCCGAAGTGGATCTATTATGTTAGATGGTGAATCAATCGTTGGGGTACCAACTTATCATATAGCAAAAAAAGGAATAGGATACGTTCCAGAGGATTATGGAGTATTTGATGAATTAACTATTGAAGAGAATTTAAAAATTGCAATGTGGAAGGAAGACAAGGTAACACTTGATAGATTAGCACGTGTACTTGACCTGTTTCCTGACCTGAAAATAGCCTATAAAAGATTAGCTAAAACCCTTAGCGGGGGACAAAGACAAATGCTATCTATATCTAGAGCTTTATTAAATGATAATAAGATTATACTAATTGATGAACCTAGTAAGGGGCTAGCACCAGTAGTTATTGAAAGATTAGGGCTAGCACTTAGAGAAATCAGCAAGGAAAGTACTATTCTGTTAGTAGAGCAGAACTTTGCCTTAGCCTGTGCAGTAGCATCAAGATACTATATTATCGACGAGGGAAGAACTGTGCATGATGGGACTATAAAGGACCTAATAAAAGATACAGAGCTTCAGGCAAAGCATCTTGGAATTTAGAGGGAGGATACTATGGACATTATTGTAACACTTTTAATAAATGGTTTTGCAGAAGGTGCATTAATATTCTTGATGGCATCCGGGTTGTCTATTATTCTCGGCTTAATGGGAGTTGTAAACTTCACACATGGAACCTTATTCTTATGGGGTGGCTATGTCTTCATATGGATATATCATATGACAGGCAGCTTTATATTAGGCATACTAGCCGCTATAGTAGTAGTGTTCTTGCTGGGAATTTTCTTCGAAAAGCTATTTGTAAGCAGAGTATATGGTAATGTACCTGCACAAATACTTATTACACTTGGGCTTCAAGTAATATTTACAGACTTGGTACGTTTATTCTGGGGTGCAACTCCTATTGCTGTACTTAGACCAGATTTTCTTTCAGGTACCACTATAATAGGCGGAGTTACTATAGTTCATTACAGAATATTCTTAATAGCAGTAGGGCTAGTGGTTGCGTTAGGAATACACTTCCTATTAAATCGCACTAAGGTAGGTATGGTAATAAGAGCTGGAGTACAAAGACCGGACATGGTACAGGCATTAGGTAAAAATATCAGACTTTACTTTACCTTAGTATTTGCAGGAGGAGCTGCATTAGCAGGATTAGGCGGTGCTTTATATGCTCCACTAGTAGGCAACATGGTATCTACAGCCGGAGTATATAACCAGATATTAGCATTTATAGTGGTTGTTGTTGGCGGTATGGGCAGCTTTATAGGCTCGGCAATGGGAAGTATTTTCTTAGGACTAATGGGGGCAATAATAGGCTGGTATGCACCATCACTTGCTGTTGTAGCCAACGTAACGCTAATGGCATTAGTATTAGCCTTTAAACCACAAGGATTATTTGGATTGGCGGTGAAGAAATGATGACATTAGGAAAAAGCTTAAATAGAAAACACATTATACCTACAATAATATTGCTAGTTATACTATCGGTGATTCCATTTTTTTCTTCATTATCAATTATCAATTTGTTCACTAGAATTTTTATTTTAGCAGTATATGGAATGAGTTATGATATTTTAAGGGGTTATACGGGATTTATTAATCTTGGGCATGCGATGTTCTTTGGGAGCGGAGCATATATAGTTGGGATTCTATTTACAAACTTCGGGGCTAATATACCAGTATTTCTTTTAGCAATTATAGTTACAGTAGTTTTTTCATCAATATGCGCATTTCTTATGGGAAAGATCTCCCTAAGAGGTGGCGGAAATGTGCTTACAGCTACAATGATAACTATGGCCTTAGGTGAAATAGTTAGAAATAGTGCTGAGAGATGGAGAAGCGTAACGAATGGTGCTGACGGACTTACATTTAGAGTTCCAGATATCCTAAGAGATAGATTAATGTTTTATTACTTTGCATTACTGTTTTTAATAGTAATGGCAATAGTGTTAAGGAAGTTTATAATGTCACCAACAGGTAGAGTACTTTTAGCTATTCGTGAAAATGAGCAAAGAGCACAGTTTCTTGGCTATAATGTTGAAAAATACAAGCTTATTTCTTTACAGGTAGCTGGAATTGCTGGTGGACTTGCTGGGATAATGTTTGGTATATTCAATAGATTTGCCAATACAGACTTATTGTCTATACAGCAGACATTAAATGCATTGTTGTATACCTTAGTAGGTGGAACTGGAACCTTATATGGTGGAATAGTAGGTAGTGCTGTAGTGAATGTGGTCCAAAATATTCTATTAACATTGCGTTCAGTACATCCTATATTTGAAAGATGGCTAATATTCTTTGGTTCCATGTATGTACTGGTAGTTCTTTTTATGCCTCAGGGCTTTGTAGGGCTATGGCTCAAATATCGTGAAAATAAAAAAAGAAAAGATAAGGAAACAGCTAAAATAGAGGCTAGTTCCAGTAGCTAATTCTGTATAAAAATATTGGGAAATTTTCTGTGGGTAGGGCTAGCAATGAAACATTAATTTCCCCCAGGAAATTTATAGATATAGCAAAAAAGATGCTACCCTGCTGTGTAAGGTAGCTTCTTTTTTGCCCATAACTCATTAATAATGTACTTATTTCATACATGTTTTAAAAAGAGTACATATATAAAACATAAAAAGATAATACATCTGTGTCATTAATGGACAAAAAACATATAGTCTTATGTATTTATACACATTAGAAAAAATCATTCTAGGAAACGAATTAAAGTATAAAACTGGCATAAAAATTGCTGATATATTAAATTAGATAGAAAATTAATTATATTTAGATAAATGAAAAGGGGGAAAAAGATGAGTAATATTCTGGACAGTTTTGTAGCTGTTGCTCCCTATATAAACCAACTTACAAACACTGATTTTTCTGTTTCAGTATGTGATCTTGAAAAATGTCTTATATATGTTCCAAGTGAAAAGCAGGATCATAAAATAAGGAGTGGTTCTCCTCATGTAAAAAACTCAGTATCCTATGAAAGCATTATTAGTGGGAAAAAGGTTATTAGGAGAGTAGGAAGTGAAGTCTTTGGGTTTCCCTACATTGCAATAGCAATTCCTCTTCGTGATAATAATGACAAGGTTATTGGTTCTGTTGTATTTACTGAGGCTGTAGATAGACAAGATTTATTATTAGCATTAGCTGACAATCTTCACGATACAATGCAGCAAATGGTATCAATAACTGAGTCGATTTCAGAAAATTCTATAAAGCTTAAAGACGTAGGAGAAAGCCTTAGTCATATTACAGATGAATCCTTAAAAAGCGTAAGGGATACTGAAAACATACTTGGCTTTATAACAAGTATTTCAAATAAAACAAACATGCTAGGTCTAAATGCTGCCATAGAAGCGGCTAGGCTAGGTAAAGATGGCAGTGGGTTTATGGTAGTTGCAGAGGAAATCAGAAGTTTGGCCAATGCAACAAATGAATATATAAAAAATGCAGATAAAATTATTGGAGAGCTTAGAAAATCCACTAGCAAAATTACTGGAAGACTTGACGAGCTTTTAAGCATTTCCTCTAATCAAATAGACATAAACAATTACATTAGTATATTAGTAAAAGATATAAACGAAAGAGCAGAAAAGCTAAAAGAAAATGCTCAGCTATTGAGCGAATAAAAATAGGAGGGATTATGATGGATGCTAAAATTAATGTAGGTATAGTAGGAACAGGTATATATATTCCAGAAGGCAGAATGACAGCTAAGGAGATTTCAGAGGCTACTAATGGGCACTGGACTGAAGAAGCAGTAATAAACAAATTAGGGATTGTAGAAAAACCTATGCCTGGTGAAGATGATGGTACACAAGAAATGGGAGTAAAGGCTGGTTTAGATGCACTTAGAAGAACTGGAGTGGATCCAAAGGAAATAGATTTAGTCATATGTATGGGAGAAGAATGGAAGGAGTACCCTCTAACAACATCAGGAATTTACATTCAAGAAAAAATAGGAGCAACAAAAGCTTGGGCAATAGATGTTCAGCAAAGATGCTGTACTACTGTTGCTGCCATGAAAATAGCTAAGGATATGATGATCGCAAATGAAGATATAAACACTGTAATGGTAGTAGGTGGATATAGAAACGGTGATTTTGTCGATTATACAGATAAAGACATGTCAATGATGTATAATCTTTCAGCAGGTGGTGGAGCCATAATATTGAAGAAAAACTATAACAAGAATTTACTGCTTGGCACACATATAATGACAGATGGAACTATGGCAAGAGATGCAGGAGTAGAGTTTGGAGGAACTGCAAAGCCGATAACCTGTGACAATATTGATGAAGCTTACAAATCCTTAAGACTATTTGATGCAAAGCATATGAAGGATAGATTGAATGAGGTTTCTATGCCAAACTGGTACCATTGTATAGATAAAGCCTTTGAAAAATCAGGAGTATCAAAAGAAGAGCTAGGATATTTAGCTGTACTACATTTTAAATATTCACAGCACAAAGCAATGGTTGAATCCCTTGGTCTAACTGAAGAACAATCAATATATCTTTCTGATTATGGTCATATGGGGCAAGTAGATCAGATTCTTTCATTACATCTAGCACTAGAGCAAGGCAAAGTTAAAGACGGAACAGTTATATCTATGATAGCAGCTGGCATCGGATATGCATGGGCAGCTAATGTTATTAAATGGGGTAAAGCTGAATAAAAGCCTTACAATAACTGAAAGAATAACAGAAATATTAAGTTAACAGTTTTTAGTCATCTAAATAAAAATCTCTAATAGAGGTGACAAAACGACTGTATAGGAGGATTAGACATATGAATATCAAAGAAATTTATGAAAGCAAGCTTATAACAGTAGAAGAGGCATTAAACAAAATAAAGACAGATGACAATGTTGTATCTGCGCTTTCTGCTGCAGAGCCAAGAGAAATACTTTCAAAGCTTCATACAATAGGGGATAAAGTAAAAAATGTAAATGTAGCTACTTGTCTTCCAATGGGTAATTATGATTACTTTGTAAATCCGGAATATAGAGAAAGCTTCTTAATGGAAGGGTGGTTCTATAGTCCAGCAATAAGAAAAGCTCACAAAAATGGTAATGTGTCTTTCATACCTAATCATCTTCACCTAGCGGCACCAAAAAGAAATTTTCACAGAAAGCCAAATGTGTTTTTAGGAACAGGCTCTCTAATGGATAAGCATGGGTATATTTCTCTTTCTCTTAGTGCAACTTATGAGAGGGAAATGATTGAAGATGCTGATATTGTAATACTTGAAATCAATCCTAATATGCCAAGAACCTTTGGAGATACAATAATACATATTAGTGAGATTGATTATATAATAGAAGCAAATTATCCAGTACCACAGCTAGGAGTAGTAGAGCCTTCTGAAAAAGATAAAATAATAGGAAAATATATAGCCGAGCTAGTAGAAGATGGTTCAACTATACAGTTAGGCATAGGTGGTATTCCAAATGCAGTAGCAGCAGAGCTAATGCACAAGAAGGATTTAGGTATTCATACTGAAATGTTTACAGATGGCATGGTTGATTTATATGAAGCAGGAGTAATCACAGGAAAGTATAAAACTCTTATGCCTGGAAAGATGGTTGCTACCTTTGCTCTTGGAACGCAAAAGCTATATGATTTTATAGATGATAATCCAGCTGTTAACATAATGAGAGGTACTTGGGTAAATGACCCCTATGTAATAGGACAAAATTATAAGATGGTTTCTATAAACACTACATTGGAAATCGATTTAACAGGTCAATGCTGCTCTGAATCAATAGGCCATGTTCAATTCAGTGGAACTGGCGGCCAAGCAGATACTGCTATAGGAGCTCAAATGTCTAAAGGTGGAAAATCTATAATAGCCTTATATTCTACTGCTAATGTAAGGGTTCCTGGAAGTGATGAAAGAAAGACAATATCTAAGATAGTCACCAGACTCGCACATGGGGCTGCAGTTTCTCTTTCAAGAAATGATGTTGACTTTGTAGTGACTGAATATGGAGTAGCCTCTTTAAGAGGTACATCAATAAGAGATAGAGTAAAAGCTTTAATAGATATTGCACATCCGGATTTTAGAGATGAGCTTAGAGAAGAAGCAAAAGAATTGATGATATGGTAGAAGGCTTTAGTATTTTTCTAGGTTTGTCAGATAGCAAGTGTTAAGGAGGCCTGAATATGCCTAAAGTACTGATAAAAGGAAAAAACATTTATTACGAAATCTATGGCGAAGGAGAACCTCTAGTCCTATTAAATGGTATTATGATGAGCACAGGAAGCTGGACATCCTTTATAGATGTTCTCTCAAGCAACAATAAGCTAGTGCTAGTAGATTTCATAGATCAAGGACAATCAGATAAAGCAGAAGAACAATATACTCAAGATTCACATGTTGAAACTCTAAGGGAGCTGTTCAACATACTAGAGCTTGAAAAAGTTCATCTAATAGGAATTTCCTATGGTGGTGAAGTAGCTCAAAGATATGCATTAAAATACGAAGAAGGGCTTCATAGCCTTGTTTTAGCCAATACGACTAGCTATACTAACCATATGCTAAAGGATATTGGTGAGAGCTGGATAGCTGCAGCAAAAACCTATGATGGAAGCACTTTCTTTAAAGCAACTATGCCATATATTTATTCACCAGAGTTTTATGAAGAGAATATAGATTGGTTAAAGAATAGAGAGAAGGCATTTTCGGCATCTCTTAAACCTGACTGGTATGAGGGCTTTATTAGGCTAGTTAGAAGTGCAGAAGATTTAAATATTACTGAGGAAATACATAACATTAAAGTGCCTACACTTATAATGAGCTCAGAATATGATGCAACAACACCATTAAGGTATCAGGAAGAGATACAAAAAAGAATACGAAATTCAAAATTAATCCTTATTCAAGGCTGTGGACATGCAAGTATGTATGAAAAGCCCTATGAATTTGTCTCTGCAATACTAGGTTTTGTTAAAAGCTATAATAAAGAAATTAAAGTTGTCTAAAGAAATCAAAAAAGATCTAGGATTTATTCTGGGTCTTTTTGTATGAATAGTGAAAAGACTAGCAAAATGTTATTACAGGGAGGATAATGGATGATTAAATTAACTATAAGAAAAAAACTAGTAATTGTGTTTAGTGCTTTAAACATTTTAACCTTTATACTAGGGGCATTCAGTGTTTATAACCTAGCTATGGTAAATAATGAGATGAATACCCTGTATAATATGCATCTCAAAGGTGTTGAATATATTAAAGATGCACAAGTAAACCTAGTAACCATAGGTCAAGATCGTAATAATTTAATTTTAGCTCTAGGCTCCACAGTAAAAAAGAGGTATTCAGAGGAAATACAGAAATCCTTTCAAAGCTTTGAAGATAATATAAAAAGCTTTAAAGAAACTGTAATAGTTGAGGAAGGCTTGCAAACCTCTGATGAAATACTTAAATTATGGGAGCAGCTAAAACCTAAAGAAGAAAAAGTTATAGACCTAGTTTTAAAGGACAAGGTTGAAGATGCTCAATTGCAGTCATTAGAGAATTTAATCATCATGGATCAAATCAAAGTAAAAATCAATTTACTAGTCAAATTAAAAAACGAATTAGCTCAAAAAGCTGCAAATGAAAGTCAAATGGCATATTCTAAAATTAGAGTAATAACAATTATTATCATAGCATCAAATATACTAATTGGAATAGGGATAGCCTTTTATATGTCTAGAACAATTGGCACACCAATAATAAGAATGGCAGAGGCTACGAAGCAAATAGCAGAAGGAGATTTATCAGTTCAAAGCATAAAATTAAAGGTTAAAGATGAAGTCGGAGAATTAGCAAATTCATTTAATGCAATGACAGAAGGCTTAAGAGAAGTAATTAGAAACGTAGTAGATGCTTCGGGACAGGTTGCCGCTTTTAGTCAAGAGCTTTCTGCAGCTTCAGAAGAAACCACAGCTTCAACAGAAGAAGTAGCGTCTACAATAAATCAGCTAGCTATAGGAGCAGGAAAGCAGGCTCAGGATGCCTCAGAAGTAAGCGATGTAGTTCACCAAATGGCTGTAGGTATTCAAAACGTTTCAAGCAATGCAAATTTAGTTCTATCAATAAGCCTTAATGTGTCTAAGGAAGCAAACAATGGACTAGATGAGGCAAAAAAGGCAGTTGAAAAAATATACCAAATAAAAGAAATAACAGAAGAATCAGCAGTAAGCGTAAGGAGCCTAGGAGATGAATCTGTAAAAATAGGAGAAATAGTAGAGGTCATAAAGGGTATTTCAGATCAAACAAACTTGCTGGCTTTAAATGCTGCTATTGAAGCAGCACGTGCGGGAGAGCAAGGAAGAGGCTTTGCAGTAGTAGCAGAAGAGGTAAGGAAGCTAGCAGAAGACTCTACAGCATCTGCTTTACAGATATCAAGTTTAATTGAGAATATTCAAGATGAAACTAATAGAGTTGTTAAGATTATGGACATTACAATGGAAGAGGTATTAGAAGGAGTAGAAGCAGTAAGTAAAGCTGGAAGCTCCTTTGAGCTAATTTTTAAAGAAATTAATAATATGGGAAGAGAAATAGAGCATATAAATGCTTTGATACAACAAATTGCCGAAGGCAGCCAATCTGTAGATGAGTCTATAGAAAATATTGCATCAATTGCAGAGCAAACTGCAGCCTCAAGTGAAGAAGTAAGCGCAGCCTCAGAGGAGCAGGCTTCAGCTATGGTAGAGATAGCTAATTCAGCACAGGAATTGGCTAGACTAGCTGAGGAGCTACAGCTAAATATATCAGGATTTAGATTATAAAGAATATATTAATTAATTTTAAAAAAGTTTAAGATAAAAAAATTATCTTAAACTTTTTTGCATCCTAAAAGTGGTATAATGAACCAATTACATTGAAATAGTGCTACAAAATTTCTTAAAATTCACTATAAATTGTTGAATTTTACCTATATTTCAGTTATGATTAAGTTTAGAAGCGATAAATAAACCAGATTTTCAACAGAACAGGGGTTTTCTTTAAATTAAGGGGGGAGCAAGATGAAAAGCATAAAAACTAAGCTAGTAGTATACTTTTCAATTTTGATTTTATTGTCATCTATTGCCACAGGACTTATTGCTATAAATGTGTCTAGTAAATCTCTAACAAATGAAGCAGAAAAAACACTTTCCTCATTAGCTACAGAAAGTGCAAGGCTTATAGAGACCCGAATACAAGGTCGAATAGGGATCCTAGAAACTGTATCGGGAGTTACGGACATACAGACCATGTATTGGTATGCACAGTTACCTGTACTTAAACGAATAGTTGCAAAAACAGACTTTCTTGACATTGGAGTAGTTCAGCCTAATGGTACTGCTAATTATACTGATGGCTCGACTGCTAATCTAGGTGATAGAGATTATGTAAAAAAAGCTTTTAGTGGAGAAGCTAATGTATCAGACCTATTAATAAGTCGTGTAACAGGAGAGCCTGTTCTAATGTATGCTGCACCTATTGAAAGAGGTGGTAAGATAGTCGGTGTTTTAGTAGGCCGCATATCAGGTAATGCTTTGTCTGAGGCCATCCAGGATACTGGTTATGGGAATAAAGGGTATTCATATATTATTAGCGACACAGGTACAGTAGTTGCACATCCTGATGTAAGTAGAGTTTTAGCTCAAGAAAATCCTATTGAAAAAGCAGAAGAGGATATAGAGTTAGCACCTGTAGCTAAGCTTTTCAAGAAAATATTAGAAGAAAGAGAAGGTGTGAGTCCTTATTCCTTTAAAGGTAATAAATTATATGCTGGCTATTATCCTATAAAAGATAGCAACTGGATAATGGTTACTGTTGCAAATGAACAGGAGATGCTATCTTCCATCTCAGCTATGCAAATAGCAGTATTTACATCAACAGTTATTATTTTATTAATATGTATAGTGCTTACATACTTATTAGGAAACCAAATATCAAAGCATATTGTTTTAGCTGTTAAACATACGGAAAGAGTAGCAGGCCTAGATATTACTCAAGACTTGCCAGAAAAGATCCTGAAAAGCCAGGATGAAATTGGCAACTTAGCCAGATCAATGCAAAGCATAACAGACAATCTTAGAGGTATAATAGGTGAAATAGGTCATTCTGCAGAACAGGTATATCAAACCTCAGAAGAGCTATCAGCTGCATCACATCAATCATCTGCTTCTGCTGAAGAAGTAGCAAAAACAGCAGAGGAAATAGCAAGGGGTGCTTCTGATCAAGCTCATAATACTGAATTAGGCTCTAATAAAGCCATTGAATTAGGAGAGTGTATAGAAAAAGATTTAGGCTATATGATGGAATTAAACTCAGCTTCCAGTAGAGTAACAGAGGTTGTAAATGAAGGCTTATTAGAGATTGAAAATTTATCTAAAATAACAGAAGAAAGCAATAAAGCACAAAAAGAAATATATGAGGTTATATTAAAAACCAACGAAAGCTCAAATAAAATAGGACAAGCAAGTGATGTAATAGCATCCATAGCAGAGCAAACAAATCTATTGGCATTAAACGCAGCCATAGAAGCAGCTAGAGCAGGAGAATTAGGAAGGGGCTTTGCAGTAGTAGCAGAAGAAATAAGGAAGCTAGCAGAACAATCCTCATCTTCAACACAAGAAATTTTTGAAATGGTTGAGGAACTGTTGAAAAATTCACAGGATGCTGTTAAAACCATGGCAAGAGTATCAGATATATCTAAAGAACAAAGCCATAGTGTAATCAACAACAAAGATAAATACCTATTAGTGCTAGAATCAATGAAGGATACAGAAAAAGCCATAGAAAAACTAAATACTACAGGCAGAGAAATGGAAAAGATGAAAAATGAAATATTAGACACTCTACAAAATCTTTCAGCAATTGCACAAGAAAACTCTGCTGCTACAGAAGAGGTAACTGCATCTATGGAAGAGCAAACTGCTTCAATACAAGAAATAGCAAGCTCTAGTGAAGAGCTAGCAAACCTAGGAGAAACTCTAAAATCAATAATTGAAAGATTTAAGATATAAATTATTTAGCCCTTATACTAAGCAATAAAGCTAGTATAAGGGCTTTTTTAAACTTATATTCATCAGGCTTCTAAAACATCTTCAATATATATTTTCTCAGATAATATAAAGGTCTAAAGGAATCTTCATAGTTATCTGAAATAAATACAGCTACCATATTCTTACTAGGCACTACAAAAATAAACTGCCCACCATTACCCATAGCAAAATAAACAGTAACTATTTCCTTTGGATATTTAAAATCCTTCATCCACCATTGGTATCCATAATTCCCCATGGCTTTAGAAGCCAGCATTCCAGGCTTCAAGCTTTCCCTCACCCACTCTTTAGGAATAAGATAAGCATCTCCATATTTACCCATATCTAAATAAAGCTTCCCTATCTTAACCATGTCATAGGCAGACATTTCTATACCAAAGCCGCCATTACTATTACCCTGAGGATCACTCATCCATGTAATATTATTAATCCCCAATGGTTTAAATAAGTGCTTTTGTGCAAATGTATAAGCATTCATACCTGTGGACTGACTTATAATAGCAGAAAGGAGATGAGAGCCTCCCGAGCTATAATTAAACCTTTCACCAGGATTAGCTTCCATAGGTCTATCTAAAATAAAATTAACCCAATTATGACTTTGCATTAGCTCTGAAATAAAGGCCCAGTTATTAAACTCAGGCCAAGATATACCACTACTCATAGTTAAAAGATGATATATAGTAATATCCTTTTTTCTCTTATCTACACTATCCTTTTTCAGCTCAGGAAAATAATCAGAGATAGGCTGGTTTACACCTAATATTAACCCTTCGCTTATAGCTATACCTATGAGAGCAGATATTATACTTTTAGTACACGAATTTATTATAAATTTACTCTCTTTATACTCATCTTTTTTATTGTAATCCGCTACTATTTCTTCGTCTTTCATTATAACTAGGTTTAGGATATTTTCTTTTTTTATCCTATTAATTAGGTCTTCAAATAAAATTTCATTCATACAAACACCTTCTTTACACAGACATTACTATTATTATACTATTACATAAGTTTTTATTAAAGCTTTGTGACAATTGAACTTGTAAAAATTAAACAAAAAGTTTAAAATATATTGACAGACTAAAACTATGATACATTCAAAAACCTTAGGGTATAAATAAAATATAAATTATTTTAGATGGAGTGAAGGCTATGAGCAATATATTAGACATTATTAAAGACAAAACCTTAACCTTTGAGCAGAGAGTTGTTTCCCTTGCAAAAGCTGCAGAAAATAGTATAGACGTATTAGATATAAGTCCAGAAGCCCAAAAGCTTAGAGATGAGGGCATAATATGTGATCTTTTTGAAGGGAATGCACCCTATAGACCTAGGTATATAGTTCCTGATTATGAAAAATTCATGGAAAAAGGAAGTGAATTTTTAGGCTTAAAGCCAGCAAATGATATATGGGAGGCTACAAACAATCTACTGATTCTTTATAAGCATGTACCATCTATTACAACTTTTCCTGTGTATATTGGCAACATAGACACATTATTAGAGCCATATATAGAAGACGAAGAAGAAGCATATAAGGCTATAAAGCTGTTTTTATTGCATATAGATAGAACACTTACAGATTCCTTCTGCCACGCAAACATAGGACCAGAGGATACGAAAGCAGGTAGAATAATATTAAAAGCGCAAAGAGAACTAGAAACAGCTATTCCAAACATAACATTAAAATATAGTTTGAATACACCAGATGAACTTGCAATTGACTCTATAAATACAGCCTTAGTAACTGCTAAGCCTAGCTTTGCAAACCATGAAATGTTTTCAAGTGAATTTAACAACAACTATGCCATAGTAAGCTGCTATAATGGGCTTACAATAGGTGGTGGCAGCTATACATTAGTAAGACTTAATCTTGCAGGTTTAGCAAAGAAAGCTAAAGATGCAGAAGACTTTATAAACAATGTTTTACCATATGCGGTAGATAAAATGGCAGGATATATGGATGAAAGAGTAAAATTCATAGTTGAAGAAAGTGGCTTTTTCGAAACTCATTTTCTAGTAAAAGAAGGTTTATTGAATAAGGACAGATTTACAGCCATGTTTGGTATGTTTGGACTTGCAGAAGCTGTTAACTATTTTATAAATTCAGAAGTACAATCAGATAGATTTGGACATAGCCAAAGAGCAAATGAATTAGGAGTCAAGATAATAGCAAAACTTGAGGAAGAGGTAAATAAACACAATGCACCATACTGCCAAATTTCAGACAGTAAATATTTACTTCATGCACAAGTAGGCATAGAAACGGACTATGGTATAAGCCCAGGCTGTAGAATACCCATAGGTGAAGAACCTGATCTTAATATTCATATACCTCAAACAGCTATGTTTCATAAATATTTTCCATCTGGCATAGGGGATATATTCCCATTTGAGGAAACAGCAAAGAAAAATCCAGAATCTATATTAGATATTATCAAGGGAGCCTTTAGAGAAGGCATGAGATATTTCTCCCTTTATTCATCAGACAGTGATGTAATAAGAATAACAGGATATCTAGTAAAAAAATCAGACATGGAAAAACTAGCTAGAGGCGAACAAGTTCTTCAAGATACAGTAGTATTAGGACTAGGTTCTGCAAATAATGCTAGGATACTTGAAAGAAAGGTAAGGAAAAATGGTTAAGGGGTTAATAAATAAAATAATTCCCTTTAGCTTTGTAGATGGACCTGGGAATCGAATGGCAATATTTTTGCAAGGCTGCAATTTTAACTGCCTTTATTGTCACAATCCAGAGACTATAAATCCATGCAACAATTGTGGATTATGTGTTAATGCCTGTCATTACAATGCTCTCTCTATAGAAAATGGAGCGGTAGTATGGAACAAAAATGCCTGTCAACAATGTGATGAATGCATAAAGGCATGTAATAGAAATAGTTCACCTAAAGTAACTTCAATGACAGTTGAAGAAGTTGTTAATGAAATAAAAAAAGTAAAATCCTTTATATCAGGCATAACAGTTTCAGGTGGAGAATGTACTCTTCAATCAGAGTTTCTAACGGAACTATTTAGGGAAGTGAAAAAACTTGGATTAACAACCTTTGTAGATACAAATGGATATATACTACTTGAAGATAAAAAAGACTTTTTAGGAGTCATGGACAAAGCTATGGTAGATATGAAATCTTTTGATAGAGAAGAGCATAAAATGCTTACTGGAAAAGACAATGAAACTGTTCTAAAAAATATCAGATACCTAGCTAGCATAGATAAGCTTTACGAGGTAAGAACTGTTATAGTACCAGAAGTATTAGAGAATTATTATAATGTTGATAATATAAGCAGACTAATAGCAGAGCTAAATCCTAAAATTAGATACAAGATTATAAAATACAGACCACTAGGAGTTAGAACAAATTTAATACAAAGCTATACTCCCTCAGACCAAATGATGAAAGAGCTTTATTGTATAGCAAAAGGAAATGGTTTAGAGGATATAGTGCTATTATAAGGAAAAATAATAGGCTTGCCATTAAATATTATATAATGGTAAGCTTTTTATTTTATTTATTCTTCTAAAACATATTGAACATACAAAATATGTATGATATACTGATTATCCGTTCACTATTGGGACCTTATCTACCCAATAAAAATCGCATTTCACAAAATCTATTTACAATTTAATACTGGAGGTGGTTAGTATTTTTAGAGGATTAGAGCTTGCAAAAAAGTCCTTTGAAAGGGATCGTGTCTATCTACTAAATCATATTGTTAACAATATTGGCAGTATTATATTTGGCTATATAAACATTCGGATTTGGCTTGCAGTATTAGGGAATACAAGTGAAGGCATGGAAGCAGTAACATATCAAATGGTCAATCAGGCTGGATTGTGGATTGTAATGTTTATTCCTTATGGATGTTACATACCAAGAAAAGTTCAAGATGGCTCAATTGCATACGAGATGCTGAGACCATATGGACTCTTATACGGTAGCTTTTTTGAAATCTTAGGTCATATTGCTTACAACTTCTTATTCCGTTCAATACCTATTTTTCTTTTCGGTGTATTAGTCATGGGAGTTTCTCTTCCAAGTGTTCATCAAATTTTACCATACTTAATAACATTATTTAATGGAATTCTTATATCTTTTTTAATTAACTATTTTATTGGGCTTTGGAGTATTAAATTTCTATCTATTAGTGGTATTCAAATGCTTTATTATTTTGGATGCACATTGTTTAGTGGTGCTTTTATTAGCCTGAAATACTATCCTGTATCTTTTCAAAGCATAGTTATGAACTTGCCCTTCGCATATACTTCATATGTACCTACCGCAGTTTATCAAGGACAATTTAGTCTATTAAATGCCTGCATAAATCAGTGGGCATGGATAATATTTTTATTTATTACTGCCTATTTACTAACATCAGTATTAACAAAAAAGATGGCTATTCAGGGAGGTTAGCATGGGACTCTTTTTAACACTCTTTAAGGCTTCTTTTAAAAGTGAAGCTCAGTATAGATTTGACTTTCTTATCAATATACTTGGAAACATATTAGGACTCCTAGGAGATTTTATTATTGTGGTGTTTATATTAATGCGTTTTAAAAACATTAACGGTTGGCTTCTCCATGAGGTTGCATTAATGTATTCCGTCATAGAATTTGGCTTTGGAATGTATAGATTAATAGGCGATGGATTTAATAATTTTGAATTGTTAATCCTTTCAGGCAAATTTGATACATTGCTTATTAGACCAGCACCAGCACTTGTACAAGTTATGTTACAGAAAGTTGATTTAAAAAGGCTTGGTATGGTAGCTCAAGCATTAGGGGTAGGAATATGGGGTCTACAAAGATGTTCTTTTATAAATAACAGTTTTTATTTTTATTTGCCCCTGTTGTTACTAGCCTCTGTAATAATTAATATGCAAATAGGCATCATACTTGCAGCTGTAGCTTTTTGGACAGGAAAAAATGAGGATATAGTAGTACTTGGACACTATTCTACAAGAACTGCTGCTGCATACCCTGCAACAATCTATAATAATATATTTCGCCATATACTAACCTTTGTAATACCTTTCTTTTCTTTAACCTACTATCCCCTAGTATATTACACTGGGAGATCTGGTAATGCCTTTTACTTATTGGCTCCTTTATTTGGAATAATAGCTATGACACCCATATCATATTTAATATGGAGCTTAGGAATAAAAAGATATTCAAGTACGGGAACCTAGAGCATACATTTTTATTGTACTTCTAACAAAATTAAATGATTGGGGGAGAATAGCAATGGAGTTTATTACTGTAAAAGGGTTAAAGAAGGATTATATTGTATATGAGAAGAAAAATCTTTTTCGAAGAAATAAAAGAAAAATAGAAGCTCTTAAAGAGATTGACTTTACAGTAAAAAAAGGTGAGTTTTTAGGCTATGTAGGACCAAATGGGGCAGGTAAATCTACAACTATTAAAATACTTACAGGGATTATGACTCCAAGCGATGGCATAGTTAAAGTAGACGGGTACATACCCTATAGAGATAGAAAAAAGTATGTAAGGAATATAGGTGTAGTTTTCGGGCAAAAAACTCAGATGTGGTGGGACTTACCTGTAATAGACACCTATGAACTTTTAAGGGGAATATATAAGGTAGATGAAAAAAAGTATAAAAAGCAATTAGAATATTTAGTAGACAAGCTGTTTCTGCAAGATATTTTGAAACAGCCTGTAAGACAGCTAAGTTTAGGTCAAAGAATGAGAGCCGAGCTAGGTGCATGTATGATTCATGACCCTGATATACTTTTTCTTGATGAGCCTACCATTGGTTTAGATGTAGTGTCTAAGCACAGGGTTGTAGATTTTTTACAAGAAATTAATAAAAAAGGAAAGACTATTTTTTTAACGACACATGATATGAAAGATATAGAGAAATTATGTAATGAAATGCTAGTATTAAATCATGGAGATATTGTATATAAAGGTAAAGTAGAAGAACTTAAGACGATAGGAAAATTACCAATTAAAATTGTTGCACAAATGAAACGAAATGGCTACAATGACTTATTTATGGAGATAATATCTCAACACTCAGGTACTTATGATGACCAAAAATCACAGCTTGTTCTAAATCTGAAGAATAAAAAGGAGATTTCTGAAATAGCCAAGATTCTTTTTAACAACTTTGATATAGATGATTTCAGCGTTCAAGAGCCTAGCATTGAAGAAGTTATTAAAACCATATATACGAGCTAAAAACAATTAGGGGACGATTTTCTTCGTCCCCAATACTATATCAATATAAAATGCATCAAATTATTGATTACTATCATTTATTAGCTCAAGAACCTTTTCCATAGCTAGGTCCTTTTTATTTAAATAATCATCTATTGTGTATCTTACCTGGAAATCAGGGTATAAGGCATCCTCATATCTTTTAGCTTCATTAGGTCTAATCCATTGAGAATATGAAACAAAGTACATAAGCTTTGAGTTTTTTAGCTGAAAAGAAAGTATATCTCCATAGGAAGTAGGTGCATTACCAGAAGGTTCACCAACAATGGTGCCTATTTCACTATCAGATATTATGACTCCAAACCAATTTCCTGATGAAAAAGTCCCATTATCTATTAGAACATAAATATCTCCATCAAATAGAAAGTCCTTCATTTTATTATTCATCCTTAAACCGGGTGGATTGCTCATAGTTCCTTTGGTTTTTACATATCCTCTTTGCTCTGAGCCTTGCTGGGATAGTCTTCTTAAAGAGCCATAGGAAGCATACTTATCTACATCTACATATTTTAAGAACTCATCAAGAACACTAGAATTTCCACCTGTATTTTGTCTAACATCTGCCACTATGCTTTTTATATTGTTTTTCTGTATATCCTCAAACATAATTTGAAGGAAATGTCTATATTCAGCAGAGTTGTCACAGGATTTTAATACAAAGTGGCACAGGCTATTATCCATATCTAAATGATATAAAAATTGTGGATTATAGGCAGTGTCCTGTGGATAAGTCTTATATGTTTTAGTGCTTTGACTTTCATTAATAGGTTTAAAGTAAACATCTCCAAACTTCATCTCTACAGTGATATTTTCTCCATTACGATTTACTACCACATCTATTTTTTTATTGTTTATTTCCGCTCCCATTTGAGTTAATGTAGATTGAAGTAAAGCGTATTTCTCAAAATTATAATTTGTCCAATATATATTTTCAGAGGGTATTCTTTTTTGACTCTTTTCATATATTTCTTTAATTGGTACTCCACCAAAAGATATTATTTTATCCTTTGGCTCTAAGTCTTTGCCTTCCAATACATAGAATGTATCATCAATTACCTTAATAGCCATAGGAAGGGACAAATCTAAGGAATAAAATCCTCTAACAGCTGTATGAGCATCCTCTAGCATACATGCCAACTCAGAGGCTACTATTGTAAAATCAGAAACCGTCATAGGCTCCTTTATTATTTCATTTGCAGCCTCAAAAGCCTTTAACATTTCATCACTAAGTCCCTCTATTGTTTTTGGATGTACTTCTTCTAAATCCTTTTTTAACTGTAGCAGGTCTTCTTTCATTTCTTCTGGAGAAAGGACTTCATCAATACCCCTACCTATTGCAAATTGTGGATAGGCAGGCTCCTTAAATACAATATTTGATAGACCATTATTATGAATAAAAAATCCTATGCCTATTATGATTACCACTATACTAAACAAGACTATTAATGAATATTTTAAATTTTTGTTCATATATACCTCCTAAATCTTCTTTTTATAGTTTATATATGTAAAGCTAAGGCATTAGCTTTTAATCTACAATAGACAAACATTTAACAAAACTATACTTAACAAACATTATATAGTAAGACTCTCCAAAAATCATTAAAGCTTTCATATTTCTATTTATTAATGATTATACTCACAAAACAAATCTAAATCATAATATATAGTAAAGTATATTATATTTGGTGGTGTATATTATGATTGATAGCAATTGTCTTAAGATAGGAATGAAGGCTCCCGATTTTACAGCTCAAACTACCTTTGGCCCACTTAAATTTTCAAGTCTTAGGGGAAAATGGGTAGTGCTTTTCTCACATCCTGGAGACTTTACCCCTGTGTGAACCACAGAATTCATTGCTTTGGCAAAGCATAATAATCAATTTGTAAGGAGAAATACACAGCTATTAGGATTAAGCATAGACAGTAATCCATCTCATTTAGCTTGGGTATATAATATATATCAAAACACAGGTATTCAAATACCTTTCCCAATAATTACAGATAGAGATGGAAGTATTTCAAGACAATATGGAATGTTTGCTCCTGACGTAAGCACAACTCAAACAGTAAGAAATGTGTTTTTTATTGATGAAAACCAGATAGTTAGAGCCATACTTGTTTATCCTCTCACAAATGGTAGAAACGTGCCAGAAATGATTAGAATTATAGATGCTCTACAGACAACAGACAGAGAAAAAGTAGCAACTCCTGCTGATTGGGTTCCAGGCTGTCCTGTAGTAGTTCCTGCACCACAAACCTTTGAGGATTTATTAAAGAGAGTAGAGGGAGAAGAGGGGCTTTGCTGTATGGATTGGTATTTGTGTTATAAAAATCTAAGCTAAAAATAAATGTGGATAGCAATAACAATATGTCTACATTTGTTTTTAAAACTATTCAAAATCATAGCTAAACAAGAGAATCCTAAATAAAGGATTCTCTTTTATAAAATAACAAATCAATGCTCTTACTCATTGTCAACCAAAAACAAAAACATAGTTGACAATAAAGAAATTCTAATATACAATTAGAGCATAAATTCACAAAGAGCATAGGAGGAATACATAATGAAAATCACAACAAGAGATATGATATTAATTGGACTATTTGCTGCGCTTACGGCAGTAGGAGGATTTTTAAAGATTCCAACACCAGTAGTACCTTTTACTCTTCAAGTATTATTTTGTGCGTATGCAGGTGTTTTTCTAGGTTCAAAAAATGGATTAATATCACAGCTACTATATGTAATCATTGGATTAGCAGGCATACCTATTTTCTCTAAGGGCGGTGGGCTTGCATATATATATGAACCAACCTTTGGATATATATTAGGTCTTATTTTATGTGCTTTCATAATAGGCAAAGTTACAGAAGGGGCTAAAGAGTGCAGGTTTATAAGATTTTTCATTGCTTCAATTGCTGGTCTAACTGCAGTCTATATTATTGGAGTACCATATCTTTATTTTATGATAAATAGAGTAGCAGAAGTACCTATTACATTTTCAGCTGCTATAAAAATGGGCCTAATTCCTTTTATAGTTCAAGATATAATAAAATGCATTATAGTTGCAGTTACTGCAGTTAAAATCGTACCTATATTAGGACGTTTGGGTTATATTCCCAAGAAATCATAGTTTAATAGATGATCTGATAAGAATCAAAAACAAGTAAAAAGTTTGAAATATAATTACAACATTAACCTGCTTGACAACAAATATCAAATATTGTATATTATAATAATTAAAGTCAATATACTTATGCAGGGGAGTAACTAGCACAGTTATTGTGTAATTAAGTCAACATCGTGATAATTTATTTAAATTATCTGGCTTAATTTGAAATAGTGAGACTTGCGTATAACTCAATAAGTTATACGCAGGTCTTTTATTTTTAATATATTACAAGATGAGTACAGAGAGGAGCAATTTAATGGACAAGCTATTAGAAGGATTTATAATTAATCTATCATCACCAGTAATATTTTTAATAATAGCAGGATCACTTTACACATTAAGTAAGGGAGCAGATGTTTTAGTAAGTAATGCAGTATCTATATCAGAACAGCTAGGAATACCAAAGATGATAATAGGAGCCACTATAGTCAGTTTAGGAACTACACTGCCAGAAACATCAGTTTCAGTTATGGCTGCAATAAAGGGTAATGCAGATTTAGCTCTTGGAAATGCCGTAGGCTCCATAATATGTGATACCGCCCTTATACTTGGTATTGCATCCTTGATTTCGCCACTGCCATTAAAAAAAGAAATTGTTAATAGACATGGATGGATTCAATTAGGATCAGGTATATTGCTAGTATTACTTTCCTTACCATATAGCAATATCAAAGGGATATTATCAGAAGGTGGACGTATAAACCAATTATCAGGCTTTTTACTGTTAGCTTTGTTAGCAGCATATATTTATATATCCATAAAATGGACAAGGAATCAAAATGAAGAAGAAGCGGCAACAATAGCCCAAGGATCTGTTGAAATCAACAAAGTATCTGTTTTTATAAGGTTAATAATTGGAATGGCAGTAGTAATACTTTCTTCAAAAGTGCTAATCCCTGCCGTAACAGAGGTAGCTATTAGAATGAAAGTACCAAACAGTATTATTGCAGCAACTCTTGTAGCATTTGGAACATCACTTCCAGAGCTAGTAACTGCAATCACAGCTACTCTTAAGGGGCATGGAGAGCTTGCTGTAGGAAACATCATTGGAGCAGATATCCTCAATGTATTATTTGTAATGGGTTCTGCAACAGCAGTTACAAAAGGAGGCATTGCAGTGCCGCCAGAATTCTTCACATTATATTTTCCTGCTATGATGTTTGTACTGGCCTTATTCAGAGTAGGAACCATAGTTTCAAAAGACAGTCTTAAAAGACCTTTTGGTTTCATATTACTTGCAACATATGCTTTAGTAACTATAATTAGCTATGTATAATATAGTAAATAGGGAATAATTATAAACTTAATATGGTACTCAAGAAAAAAATAATAGGGTGTAAAAACTTCTATTATTTTTTCTTTTGTTTAGATATTGAGGCTCAACTTTAATATGTTTATTTAACGGACTTGACTTAAATGAGCTTCAACATAAGCTTTTTTCAGAGATAAAAGTGTTAAAAATAATACAAATAAGGAGAAAACATGTTTATAGCAGTATTTTTTGTGTATATATATAAGAAGGATTGTTTTTAAAATAAAAATTTAATATACTGAATACTATTAAGTACAAGCAAATATTTGTTAGTGTATTAAGTTTTTAGTTTATTATTTAAATTTACTGAGGAGGTCGTATTATGCCAATTAAAAGTTTAATCGAAAAATCAAGAAGAGAAAAAGAATTAAAGGAAAGAAGAGCAAAAAGAGAGGTTGCTAAAAAAATAGTTAAGGGGACAGCAGTAGGAACAGCCATAGGCACTTCATTAGGAGCTCTCGCAGGGCTACTATTTGCTCCAAAGTCTGGAAAAGAAACTAGAGAAGATATAGCAAAGAAGACGAGAGAAACTACAGAAACAGTAAAGGAAACATTAAAAGAATCCGCTCAAGTTATGAAAGAAAAAAAAGAAGAGCTAGAAAAAAACATTAGAGAAAAAATTGAAGAAGTGAAAAGTAAAAAAGAAAATAAGGAAATAGAATGCTGCGAAGATTTAGAAGAATGTCAAGAATGCGATTGTGAAGAAGAAAAAGAGGAAAACCAATAATCTGCACCGAATAATACATATAGAAAAAAATTTGGAGGTGCAATATGGATACTGCTATTACCATTAAGGAACTGTTAATATTTATACTATCCTTAGTAGCCATAGGCTTTGGTATATATTTGATAATAGTGCTAAATAACCTAAATGGGATACTAAAAAAAGTAAAGCAAATGATTGATGATAATGAGAAGGCTGTAAAAGAGACTATTTCAAATTTGCCAGAAATAAGCGAAAACGTAAATATTATAACCGAAAAAACTAAAGATATTATCCAAGATGTAGAGCCAGTACTGCCAGAAATATTAGAAAATGTTAATTCTATTACTGAAAGTGTAAATGATGGCATGGATATAGCAATCGGAACTGTAGAAGTAGTTGGTGAAAGCATAAGTGATACAGTTGAGGCAATTAGAGATAGTGCATTAGGAGCTACTAATTACATAAAGCTTGTTGGAGAAATAATCAAGGTCATAAAGCAGGTAATTTTAAGAGACAGATAGTATGCAAGCCAGCAGAAATAATAGATTTCTGCTGGCTTTTAAAATTATATCAAAATCAAAAGGTTCTTTGTTATTGTAATCACAAGCCTCTTATGCTATAATGCATGTATAACATACAAGGTGGTATGATATTTATGAATTTAGGTTGGAGAATATGGCTATCAAAAGAAGATTCTAGAATCTTTGGAAAGGGACCAAAGGAGCTTTTGCTTAGAACAGAAAGCATGGGCTCTCTTAGAAAAGCTGCCATGTCTATGAACATGTCATACAGCAAAGCTTGGAACCTTATTTCCAACTTAGAGAAAGCATTAGAGATCAGAATACTTGACAAAACAATAGGGGGGATAGATGGAGGTAGCTCTACACTTACACAAGAAGGCAAGGAATTAATTAGAAAATATGAAGAACTAGAAAAAAGAGTAGAAGAGGCAGTTTTAAAAATTTATGAAGAAATATTCTAATTTTTTTGGCAGTCGTTATACTTTTTAATACATAACGAGTTGAAGAAGTACACGGATTTAAATTAATATGAAAAAAAGAGAGGATAGATGCATATGAAAAAAATAATCGCTTTATTATTAATTTTCACATTAGCTTTTGGACTTTATGGATGTTCAGGTGGCAATACTTCAAATGAAAACACAAATCAAAATGATAATATTAGTCAAAACGAAAACGTTAAAACAAATGAAGATCCTATAGAACTTACTATAAGTGCGGCAGCTAGTCTTACAGAGGCATATAACGAGCTAAAAGAAATATATGAGCTAGAAAAAGGTGTAAAGCTTACATTTAATTATGCAGCTTCGGGACCTCTTCAAAAGCAAATAGAAGAAGGAGCAGAAGTAGACGTATTTGTTTCTGCAGGACAAAAGCAAATGAATGAACTTGAGGAAAAGGATTTAATCTTAAAAGATACTAGAGAAGATATATATAGAAATGAACTAGTACTTATAACACCTGAAGAATACAAGGATGAAATTAAATCTATAAAGGATATAGTAGGCACAGATTTAAAACTAGCACTGGGAGTTCCAGAAACAGTTCCAGTAGGCCAGTATTCAAAGGATGCATTAGAGTATTTAGGAATATGGGATAAGCTAGAGCCAAACATAGTATTTGCTAAGGACGTAAGTCAAGTGCTTGCATATGTAGAGAAGGGTGAAGTAGCAGGGGGGATGGTTTATAGCTCAGATGCAGTTAGAGCAAAGCAAAGCTATCTAGCCGAAACTTTTGCAGAAGAAACTCACAGGCCAATTGTATACCCTGCAGCAGTAGTTGCATCAACTAAAAACAAAGAGGCTGCATCAGAATTCTTAAAATATTTAAGAACAGATAAAGCAAAAGAAATATTAGAGAAATATGGTTTTAAGATATATGAAAAATAGGCTGGGATGTAAATGATAATAAATCCAATACTAATGTCATTAAGGATAGCAACAGTATCTACTATTTTCACATTAATAGTAGGATTATTAATATCAAGATTATTAGTAAAATTTAATTTTAAAGGCAAAGATGCTATAGAGACATTTCTCTTATTGCCTATGCTATTACCACCATCTGTTGTAGGCTATGGTTTGCTAGTTCTCATAGGTAGAAGGGGAATAATAGGCAGATTTTTATATGAAGCATTTGGAGTAAAGCTAATTTTTACATGGGTGGCAGCTTGTATAGCTGCCTCCGTAGTTTCTCTTCCTCTTATGTATCAAAGCTGCAAAAGTGCGTTTTTAAAAGTAGATCCAGTATACGAAGCAGCAGCCATGTCTCTAGGAGCCAATAAAATAAAGGTGTTTTTAAAAGTAACTCTTCCTCTTGCCCTGCCAGGTATAATAAGTGGGATAGTTCTTTCCTTTGCTAGAGCCTTAGGTGAATTTGGAGCTACTCTTATGGTTGCAGGTAATATACCTGGAAAAACACAGAACATACCCTTGGCTATATACTATGCAGTTGAAGTAGGAGATAGCAAAACTGCAAATATATTAGTATCTATAGTAATTATCTTTAGCTTTGCTGTAGTCTATGGTATGAATTGGTGGTTAAAGAAAAAAGATAAACAAAATTGATAGATTGACATACTCTCTATTTTAAGCTATAATATAAATCTGTGATTATAAATTAAACACATTAGCATGTGGAGAGATGGCCGAGTCTGGCTGAAGGCGCTCGCCTGGAAAGCGGGTAGACGGCTAAACCGTCTCGCGGGTTCGAATCCCGCTCTCTCCGCCAATTAAATTTTGCCGTGCTAGATGGGGAGGTAGCGGTGCCCTGTAACCTGCAACCCGCTATAGCAGGATTGAATTCCCAGTCTAGGCATCCTGTTGTGAGGTCTGCCCTAGGAAAGTGATGTTGACGATTTGGTCCTGCGCAACGGAAATCTATGAACCCCGCCAGGTCCGGAAGGAAGCAGCGGTAAGTGGACTCTTTCGTGTGCCGCAGGGGTACCTAATCCGAGTTAACTACTTAGGTAACGCTTGTAGCAGTATGTCAAAACTGGGTGCACGGCTTTAAAAAATAGATTATGGATATCCATAGTCTATTTTTTTTGTTTTTGTAAAAAATAATTTGTTAACTAAAATCTAGTTAAAAAAAGGATTTTTTATTTTATTGTAGAATAACCTTATATTGTGAGGACAATTCTAGCGAAACATGTAGAATTATGCAAAGCTTTTGTGCTTTGCGGAAAATTCGTTTGTTTGACCCGATTATTATGATGGCAGGTGACCTTTATGTTTTCAAATACATATAGAAAAAAGCTGATAATAATATTTACCATAATAGCTATTATTCCTATTTTATTATTTGCAGCTAGCACATATACAAAAATTAACACCTATATAGTAGAAGAAAATATAAAGGCAAAAAATTTCCACCTTGAAAGCGAAGCTGAAAAGCTTGATATATGGTTTACAGTAAATGCTGAGAAAATATCTGATTTATCAGCTAATTATCCTCTAATAAAAGAACTCATGATTCAGACAGATGGTAAAAAAAGAGTTAATGAGTATCTTTCTTCCCTATTAAAATCCTCAAAAGAAATAATTAATATAAGAATAGTCACTGAAAACTCTGAGGAGTATTCATCAAAACCAATTCTTTCTTCAGGAGATCCCAGACTTAAACATGATTATATTAATGCCTTATTAAAAAAAGAGTTAGTTTGGACATTGCAAGGAGGAGAATACGATACTCCTGGCTATATTACTGCATCAATACCCTTTTTTGACAAGGAGGAAAAAATAGAAGGGGCCCTATTAGTAGACTTCAGCTTTGAAGGAATATTTAAAAGAATTACTGAAATAGAAACAGAGGGAAATAGTATAAAGTATGTATTAAACAGACAGGGGAAAGTGTTAAACGTTTCTGGTGACGAACTAATAGACATAGACAAGGCAGGAAAACACTATGAAAAAAACATATCCTCCCTAGCCTGGGAGATAGCTTATACAGACAGTGGAACAAAAAATATTACCCTTGACCAGGATTATTTAGCTATATTCTCTACAGTTCCTTCTACTAGCTGGAAAATTGTTTCCCTTATCCCTAAATCTAATATTTATAGTGGGATGAATGTATTGATAAAAGATGTTATTTATGTCTCAGCGATTTCCTTTGTATTCATAATACTTCTTTCTATGATGATATCTAAGGTTTTTACAGAGCCATTAGAAAAGCTTAAAGAAGGTGCTATAGAGATACAAAATGGTAACTATGACTACAAATTTAATATCAAAAAAGATGATGAATTTGGGCAAGTAGCCCTTTCCTTTAATGATATGGCATCTAAGCTAAAAAAATCATACGAAGACTTAAACTCTAATAATGAAATGCTATTAGAAATCAATGAACAGCTGCAGGATATGAATGTGGAGCTAGAAGCTTCTTATAATCAGCTAATGGCAACAACTGAGCAGTTAAACGAATCAGAACAGAAATTTAGAACTCTTATAGGAAATATGTATGACTTAGTATGGATTATGGATAGCGATTATAATGTAGTGTTTGCAAATGAACAAATAGAGTCTGTATTAAAGACAAACAAGGAAAACTTTGTAGGCAGCAATCTAGAAACGATTTTAAGCTATGTAACAGAAAATAAAGAAGAGCTCTATAATGAGATAATAAGTAGCGATTTAAGAAATAAAGAAATTAGCTTTGCAAACAGACAAGGACACAGATCAATTGTAGAAGCAAATACTAAGAGAGTAATAGAGAATGATAGATTAGTAGCCATACATGGAGTCATCAGAGATATTACTTCAAGAAAAGAAATGGAAGAAAATTTAAAGAGAAAAAATGAAGAGCTAGTAGTAATCAATAGGGTAAGCAGAGGATTAACTACTACTATGAATATAGAAACCTTAGCCCAAAGAGCTGCTGATGGTATTACAAGATTAATGGATGTGCCTGTATGCACTATTAGGCTTTTAGATGAGGATAGACTGAAGCTAAAAGCATATTCAGGAGATGCTTCGGATTTAATTACATTAGAGGATATACCAATAGATGAAGATGATATAGGCAAGGTAGCTAAAACTGGTAGATTACATATTTTTGAGGTAGGCAGGGAATATAAAAAGAGCAGATATACAGAGAGAATAATTGACTCGAATAAAATAAATTATTTAAACACCCTTCCTATAAAGGCGAGGGGTAAAATATCAGGTGTTATGGTAGTAGGTAGCCAAAGAAGTCTTGAAAAAGGAGAGTTCCATATACTTGCATCCATATCTAATCAGATAGCTTTGATTGCTGAGAACATAGCACTTTATGAAGGCTTAAAGCAAAATTATATAAAAACTATAAAGACACTAGCAGCAGCCATAGAAGCAAAGGATGAATACACAGAAGGACACTCCTATAGAGTATCTAAATATAGCCTAGAGATATCTAAATACATGGGAATGCCAAAGAAATTCTGTGAAGAAATAGAAGTAGCAGGTATACTACATGACATAGGAAAGCTTGGAATAAAGGATGGGGTGCTTACAAAACCAGGCAGATTAACAGAAAAAGAATATGAAATGATTAGAAGGCATCCTTTGATAGGCAGCAAGATACTAGAGGTAGTAGGATTTTCAGATGTGATAATGAATGGAATCAAATTTCACCACAAAAGATATGATTTAAAAGGATATCCAGAGGAAATATATATTGATGAGCTTCCTTTAGAAGCAGCTATAATAGGAGTAGCAGATGCTTTTGATGCTATGACTACAAATAGAGCATACAAAAATGCCATTACGCCAAAGGAAGCTATAGAAGAATTAATCCAAAATAAAAATACACAGTTCCATCCTTATATAGTAGACATTATGTCAGATTTATATAAGAGCAACAAAAGCATAATTGATACAATTATAGAAAGTGATGCAATGTAAAAAGGATTAGCAGAGTTTCAAAGCTAATCTTTTTTTAGTCAATACATTCTGGTATAAGGCTGAAAGATTTGGTATAATATATTTATTAAATGCATGAAGGTGATTAAATGGCTTATCAGGCTTTATACAGAAGATTCAGACCTATGACCTTTGACCATGTCATGGGTCAAGAGCATATAACTACAACCTTAAAAAACCAAATAAATAGCAACAACATATCTCATGCTTATCTGTTTTCAGGAACAAGAGGCACAGGGAAAACATCAACTGCAAAGGTATTTGCAAGGGCAATTAACTGTATTAATAATACAGACGGCAATCCCTGCAATGAGTGTGAAGCATGTAAGGGGCTACTAGAAGAAACTATAATGGACGTCATAGAGATGGATGCTGCTTCAAACACAGGTGTAGATGATATTAGAGACCTTAGAGAAAAGGCAAAATATCCACCTTCAAAATGCCGATACAAGGTTTATATAATTGACGAGGTTCATATGATATCAAAGAGTGCATTTAATGCACTTTTAAAAACTCTAGAAGAGCCACCAAAGCACTTAATATTTATCCTTGCAACTACAGAACCACAAAAACTTCCAGCAACCATATTATCTAGATGTCAAAGATTTGATTTTAAAAGAATATCCGTAAAAAATATAATAAAAAACATGGAAGTCATACTAGAAGAAATAGGTGTAAAAGCAGAAGAAAAAGGACTTAATTTAATAGCCAGAAATTCAGATGGAGCCATGAGAGATGCTCTCAGCTTGTTAGATCAATGTCTTTCTTTTTCTGGGGACGAATTGACCAACAATCATGTGCTTTCCATATTAGGAATAGTAAATAACGATATAATATACAATATAGCAGAGTCTGTAATAGAAAAAAATACTCAAAAAGCTCTTGAACTAATAAATGATATAGATGTAAATGGTAAAGACATAAATCAGTTTATAAAAGATTTAATACTCCATTTTAGAAATTTAATGGTGGCAAAGGCGTCTAACAATCTGGAAAATATAATAGATGAGCCTGAGGAGATTATAGATAGACTAAAAGAGCAATCAAATAAAATAGATATAAATAGAATAATTAATATACTAAAAATTCTATCAGATGCAGATGCTCAGTGTAAGTGGTCATCTCAGCCCAAGATAATATTAGAAGTAAGCCTCATAAGAATGCTAAACGAATCATCTAGTTTAGAGCTTAGGGAGCTTATGGAAAGAGTAAATACCTTAGAAGAAAGGCTTGATAAGGGCAATATTGATAGCAATGCTTCTTTAGAAAGACAGATAAATAAGGGAGCAGAAAGAAGACCGATTGCTCCTGTAGAAAACACATCTCCAGATCAAGATAATCAAGACACACAGACAGAGGCTTCTAGTGATTCTATGGAAATAAAGGATGCTGCCAATATAAACATAAATATGGACACTATCATTAAGGAATGGAACAATATATTAAAGGCTATAAAATCTGAGAGAATAGCTCTTCATGCCTTGATTATGGAGGGAAAGCCTGTAGGCTATAAAACTGGCACACTTACGATAGCTTTTGATGAAGGATTTATGTTTCATAAAGAAGCTATTGATAAAACAGAAAACAAGGAAATTGTAGAAGGTATTATAAGTAAATGCCTAAAAGCAAACATAAAAGTCAAATTTATTATGTCAGAGGACAACTTAGAAAACAATGATGATGAACAAGACAAGAAGCTTATACAAAAGGTTATAGACCTATTTGGAGAAGATTTAGTAGAAATTGAAGAATAATGAGGAGGTTTTAATAATGGCAAGAGGTGGATTCCCAGGAATGGGAAATATGGGAAATATGATGAAACAGGTTCAAAAGATGCAAAAGCAAATGGCAGAAATGCAAAAAGAGCTAGAGGAAAGAGAAGTAGAGGCAAGTGCAGGAGGAGGAGCAGTAACTGTAAAGGTAAATGGTAAAAAAGAAATACTTGCAATAGAAATAGACAAGGATGTAGTAGATCCAGATGATGTTGAAATGCTACAAGACTTGATAATGGCAGCAACAAACGAAGCACTAAGAAATGCAGATGACATGGTAAATAGAGAAATGCAAAAAGTAACTGGCGGTATGAATATACCAGGACTATTCTAGGTGTTTCAGTATATAAGTATTAATAAGACCACTGAGAAGCTTTAATTTTCTTTCCTGTGGTCTCGTTTTTTTTAGTTTTATTTTGCTGAAACCAGCTTATTTGAAAGGATGATGTATATGGAGTACTTTGCGCCTCCCTTGGCAAGTCTTATTGAAGAATTTTCAAAGCTACCAGGTATAGGAAGGAAAACAGCCCAACGGCTTGCATTTCATGTGCTTAATATGGATACAAAGGATGTAAATCAATTTATTAATTCTATAATAAATGCGAAAAAAAATATTAAATATTGCAGCATATGCAGCAATCTTACCGAAAAAGACCCTTGCTTTATCTGTGATAGCACAAGAAGAGACAAAACTGTAATATGCGTTGTAGAAGACCCTAGAGATGTTATAGCCCTAGAAAGAACAAAGGAATTTAACGGTTTATATCATGTACTCCATGGAAGCATTTCCCCTATGGAAGGCATAGGGCCAGAGGATATAAGGATAAAAGAGCTTCTTCAAAGGCTACAAGTAGTAGATATTAAAGAGGTAATACTAGCCACTAATCCAACCATAGAGGGAGAAGCCACAGCAATGTATATATCAAAGCTTCTAAAGCCACTAGGCATAAAAACCACAAGAATAGCTCATGGGATACCAGTAGGTGGTGACCTGGAATACGCTGATGAAGTGACAATCTCTAAGGCTTTAGAGGGTAGAAGGGAAATATAGCATGGAATTTTTTTATGTCCCCATCAAATAAAGTCCTATCATTATGCAAATTCTCGATAGGAAGTAAATAAAGTAGTATTAGGAAACATGGTTTATTAGGGTCAAGGAAAGCCCTGTAGGCCATGTTTTTTATTAGAAGTTTACGACGGATATAGAAAAAGGAGACAAGGCTAAAAGTCAGATAAATCAATGAATTGGAAGATTGAATGGATAAGAAAATGGAAGAATAAATGGACAAAATCTCCCCTTATCCCTAGTTCCTAAATCCTATTATTTCCTCAATCCTAATAGAACTTTATTTTCGTTTTTTACCCTGATTTTTAAGAAATACAAGTACTTTATAAGGTCAGGTTCAAGGATTAAGGAATTAAATGGATAATTGGAAGAGAATAACAAGTCAGTAGTATCAAGGGTTTGAGGGGCGTTGGTGAGAGAACTTTATTTGAAAAAGAGGAGGAGTTTGTTTGATGAACACATAGTTAGGAACAAGGAAAAAGGGGTAAGGAATATAGGAAATAAATTAGGCAGAATATAGGGGTTAATTAGTTGTTGTAAAAAGAAAATAAAGTAGTGGTATTAGAAGGGATAAGGAATAAGGGAAGGCATTGGTAATACAGGGTTTGGTTAAGTTCCAAGGTTAAAAGAATATGGAGATTAAAGGTAATTCGTGAAATGACTTTATTTACTTTTACTATATAACATAGGCCTATTTTTCTGTTTCTAAAAATAATGTTGCGAAAAATTCTAGAAACAGAAAAGTCCTTGCATTGCAGAAAAGTAGTTACAAAAAGAAAATAAAGTTCTTAGATGGTGTTTTACCCACATTTTTTGATACATGAATGGGGATAAAGTATATAAAATATAAGGGAATTGTGGATAAAAGGGAAAAAGAATTAGGACATTATTTACTTTTTATAAGAACTTAGCATGTTTTTTCTGTTTCAGAAATGATAGAAATAAGTTTTAGAAAAAGAAAAAATATTTTTATGGATGGTAAAGTTCTTTTATAATGAAAATAAAGTTGTGTCATTTAAAGGTATAAGGAACAAGGAAAGGCATTGGGAATACGAGATTTGATAATGGTTTAAGGTACAAGAGGGTTGGTAATTGTAGGGAATTCATATAAGGACTTTATTTGCATCTCTATAGAACATGCCCTATTTTTTCTGTTTCTTAAACTCATATGGATAATAATTTAGAAACAAAAAAATATTTTTGCTGTAAGGAAAGTTCTATCAAAGTGAAAATAAAGTTATACTAGTTTTATCCAAATATAATCTACTATTTTAAATTTATATATGTATAATGGAAATATATATGAGTTAGTTATATCAGTAGGATTATATGAAGCAAAGATAATTTATAAATATTACGAATTGGTATAGTGGTACGAAATAAAAATTTCCTATATGGAAATGGAGATGGTGGCTTGAGTAATTTGAAAATCATTCTAATAAACACAGTATTGTTTTTTTGTGGGTGGACATTAATAATGTTTTTAGGTGCAGACTTTCCTCCGCCAATCGGTTTTTTGTGGTTAATACTACTAATTGCAATTTTAGACTTCATTCAATATAAATATTTGCAAAACTTTTTACCACAACTTCGTGAAAAAAAGAAAAATTTATTTATAAAGAATTTTCTTTTTTTCACAATTGGTGGAATAGCAGTATCTTTATTTTTCTTGGCTATCAAAAACAAAATCACTTTAGAAATAGGCATGTCCAATATCATAATTTGGATTGCTGTACTTGCTTTGGCAGGTGCTATATATGGGGTTTGCTTTTGGTTTTTTAACCTTTTGTTGTTAAAGAAATTTTAGAATGTAATGAAGTTATTATGACACACCATTTATATGTCGTGAAAAACAACATGTTATTGTGTAATAAAGATTATTTATAGCGAGATATTTGGATGAAGAAATCGCTATTCAATCAATGTAAGTATAGGGGAGTTATTTATGTGTACAAGTTTTATTTATCGAGGACAAGATACAATTATTGGAATGAATTTTGATAACAATGGTATGAAATACTCTATTGACACTAAAAATCCTAACTGGTTTATTGTACAAGTTGATAATGGACATGGGAAATATCCATCTTTTGGAGTGGATTGTTTTGGTAGGTTTTTTAATAATCTTGTAGTCAATTCAAATGGGAAAGGTTTATACAAAAGAGCAAGCAAAAAAGTTACTCATACCACCAAACTTATCACAGATATTATCAATGGCGTTATTTGTACGGAAAATCTGGGGGAATATCTAGAAAACATTGAGGTTGTAAATACTCCAAACTGGAGCAGTCATAATATGATTTGCGATTCAAATGCAAATGTTTGGGTAGTAGAACCTGGCCGTGGCAATATAAGCAATCCAGCAAAATCTTCACCATTTTTTGTTATGACGAATTTCTCGTTATGGGACAATTTATATGAAAATGTTGAATGTGACTGCATCAGATTTAAAACCGTATCCTATGCATTAGAAAAAGCAAAGCAAGTAAATATTGAAACAGCATTTAGTATTCTTGACACTGTAAGTCAAAGAAATGGGGAATGGGTTACTGACTTTTCTATGGTTTACTCAAAGAATCTTCGTACAGTATATTACTGCTTTAATGGGAATTTTAATGATAGGTTTGAATATAAGTTTTGAAATTTGGTTGGTTGCCCTATCTAACTGGTGGGTTATAGAAGTATGAGATGTAGAGAAAGGAAAATGTTGAGGGGTGAGAATATTGCCGAAAATCAAATTACAAGATTTAAGAAAGGTTTTAAACACAGATGTAGTAAAGTATAATTCCTGTATTGAAATGAATTTTTGTATTGATAACGATATAGTGTATGATGATTGCTGGCTGGGGAAAATGCCAGATAGAGATAATCCTAGAAAAGCAGTATACTGGTACGGGTTGGTTCCAGATGGTTCACAAGCATATGATTATACTAGATTAGAGGACATTATAAATGCAAAGGTCTTTAATGGAAAAAGTATGCGTGATGTTATTGAAAAAGTAACATGGTATTCGCTAGATGGTTGTAGTATAGAGGAAAGGTTACCTGATTATCTTGATGGGAATAGAGAAAGTCTCGAGAAGTCTATACCTATAAATATTAAGTAGAAAATAGAAAGACGAGGAAATTGAAATCATGGATGAAAAGGATAAGGAAAATAAAGATACAGAGATTGATGATGAAAACAACGACAGTTCTGAAGAAAACGAAGAAGATAATTATTTGGCAGTAGGAATGTGCATGGGTATGTGTCTTGGAATGATAGTAGGTAATTTGCTTTTTAAAAATACAGGTATAGGTATGAGTATTGGAATGTGTTTGGGATTGGCAATTGGCTCAAGCATTAAACAGAAAAAATAGTTGTATTTGGTAATAGGATTATGAGCATAATGTGTGATTAATTAATGCATATTCTTGTTATGTTGTGACAGAACAGTATTAAAATACTTACCAAGTACAATATAAGTTTTAAGAGGTGATAAACTTGAAATCATACTCTATTATTACGGGGAACCCCTATGAGCAACTAATTATTAGTAATATCAGTGTTTCCTACGAAGATTTCAATAATGGGAATCCGTATAATACAACTTTTAATGTTAAAGTAATTTCAGGAGATTTTACAGGGGTTTCTGAATTTGAATACAACATTAAAGACTTTATACGTTTTGTTAAGGAAATAAGAGAGTTATATGATTTTAAATTAAGACAGGTAGAACTAAATGATATTTGCTACGGCTCTAACATACAATTTTGTTTGGATAAAACAGGTCATATTACAATATCAGGAACAATATACGGAAATGCTGTTGAAGAAACTTTTATAGAGGTAATGGAGGGATAACAAGTGCAAAAGTATTCTATACATTTTGAGATATCACAAGGACGTAAAACTAAAAATGGGATGATAGTTCCAACTAACTATAATTTTTGGGAACCATTACTATCTCATTTTATAAAAAAATGTACTCATTTTAGAATTGACTGCTGGATTGATGAAGAAATAGCCATTGAAGGAGCAGAAGTTTTTGGGAGAGTTCTTGATACAGGCATAGATAACATGAAAGTTTTCACTGGAGAAATTACAAAAGAATTTGTATTTGAATTAATACATAATCCTTTTGATGAGGAAGGCAAAATAAAATGGTTTAGCATCTTTTTCATGGATGAGGATAAGTATGTTTTTTCAGCGGAGCATTATGGTAGTGAATTTGCTGCTGAATGTTTGACTAAAGAAGAGGTTGAATACATTCATTCAATTATACCAAAAGATTTTCATTTTGATGTGTACGATAGATAATTTTAATAGTGATGAAGTAGATGAGATTAATATAATCACCTAATAGATAATAGAGAATATTATTGAGGAGTATTAAATTAATGCTGTTAGTGAAATGAGGAATGAAACCATGCTAAATACCAAACAAAAGGCAACCCGAATTATGTTATTTTTTGTTTTAGGAATCCTTTCCGGATTTCTTGCAAAATATATTGATACTATACCTTCGAATGGTACGATTGGCAGTCTAATTAACATAATTAGCAACATAAGTTCCAGAATAGGAATATGGGTCTTTATTGCTAGTATTATTGCCGCATGGAGCAGAACACCCAAAGCAGGAGCAATTCATGTTTTTGCTTTTTTCGTCGGAATGCTGCTGGCTTACTATATATATTCTATGAAATTATTTAATTTCTTTCCTACATATTATTTCATTCGCTGGGGATTAATTGCCTTATTATCTCCGTTGGCTGCCTATATTGTTTGGTTTAGCAAAAGAAATGGATGGATTTCAGCATTATGTGCTGCCCTTCCTATTGGATTATTGGTTTCAGAAGGGTACAACTTTTTTTATACCTTTTCTCCAGTTTCAGGGTTTGATTTAATTGCTTCTATTATACTTTTTTGCATTTTACCGAAAAACAAATATCAATGTTTAAAAGTATCGATATTTACAATATTAACATCAGTATTTCTCAGTAAATTTGATTTGTTGTCTTATATAATTGGTGGGCTATAGAAGTATGAAATGTAGAGAATGAATAAGGCTAAAGAAATCTGAAAGGAATAAAATGTTATGATGAAGACCTTTTATTTACAAGATTGGGTGCTTAAAATTGATGTTGAAAAAACTAAGGAATATTATAATAGTATAACAGTTGAAGAAGGCTGTGACTGTGATTACTGTAAAAACTACATAATGAATTGTAAAACATTTTCGAAAGAAGTTATGGACTTTTATACGATTTTAGGAATTGACCCTCGAAAAGAAGGGGAGTTTATGGAGTATGAAACTGATATTAATACTAATGAACATTTATATATGGGGTTGTATCATTTGGTGGGTAAAATCGTTAAAAGACCTAGTGCTGGAATTAGGAAGTGGGATGATTTAAATATTATAGGAATTGACAATGTGAAGTTTATATTTACTGATGAGTTGGACCTTGTATCAGAGAACTTTCCAAGACCAGTACTTCAATTAGAATTTGAAGTTACGCTGCCGTGGCTACTGAAAGAAAAGCATTTATGAAAGTTAATTAAGCAGTAAAATGGGAGGATAATGAGATGGATTGGAAAGAGATTAATTCAGAAAATGATATAAATGATTTGCTAAAGACTTTTGGAGGATTCCATGATGGAGTTTTAAGGGAAATGCATCTTTGGAATGATTATTATGTAGACGAAGATTTAAGCATGGATTCTGGAGATGGAATGCTTAATGCGAAAGTATTATTTCAAAGGCAAGGAAAAGAGCCTTCTACAATAGAAATGCTATTTTGGGGTGTCAATAAGATAAATATTATATCAACTCCTCCAAATCACTGGTATATGATATTTGATACAACATTGGTTTATAAGGATGGCTTATATTATTGGGCTGAAGCAGGGGATTGGGAGATAGGAGATAATAGTGTTACATGGCTTTCTTCCAAAAATATAAAATGGAGAAGTGTGGATGGGTGGCTTGGGAGTAAGTTAAAATATGGAACAAGCAGGTGAAATTTATGAGAAGAAAAGATAGAGAAATGGACAGGGAATTTGGGCTTAAAGTTATAGATAAATCCATATATGGAGTTCTTTCGATGGTAGATAATGATAATGAACTTTACGGTGTTCCCCTTTCTATTGCAAGAGATGGAAATACGTTATATTTTCATTCGGCTATGGATGGGAGAAAGGTTAAGGCACTTAAGGAGAATCCTAAGGTTAGTGTAGTTTTCGTTGGGGAGACAAAAATTCCAGAAATCTACTCCAACGAGGAATTAGATGAAATCATGAAAGATAAATCAAAAGCAGGAATACTTAGTAGTAAAGTTTTTACTACCGAATTTGAATCTGCTATTGTAGTAGGGAGGGTGAAATTAGTAGAGGATGACGAAGAAAGGGTCAGAGGACTAAGGCTAATATGTGAAAAATACACCCCAACAAAGATGGTTTACTTCCCTATGGCAGTTAAAGCAGGATTAAAAGGGACTAATGTATATTCTATAGAAATTGAAGAAATTACAGCCAAAAGAAAGAAATATAATGTAAACGGAGAAGAACTAAAGTGGGGCAGAATTGAATAAGTGTCGGGGATAAGGATATTCTATGTACGTTACGGGAATATAGGGTACATTACGGGAACTTAAAGTATATTAAGGGAATTTATTATACAGTTATGAAAATTAAGAGTAAAATGTAGTATAATATATAAAGGAATGTGAAAGCCAAGGTGGGTCAATACCTTAACTTTAGGAACATTTTTTTATAATAGGACTATTAGGATTTTTTAGAATGCTTTGGAGGATTAGCGGTCTTTCCAAGGCGTTTTTTCTTATTGATTGCACTAATTTTAAAAGGGGCAACATTACCTGTAGGGCTAAAAAATGCGTATAGGAAGGCTAGAAGGAGGAATAAGGCATAAGGGGTTAAGGTAGAAAGGGAAAAACTCTTAACCCTTGTTTGTACCATTATTAGGAGTCACTAAAATCTGAATCATTACCTATCTCCAGTTTCAACCTTTTTATATAACCATAGAGCATTTTGATAATCTCGGTTGTTTTATTATCTAGAATCTCATATTGTTCTTTTGAAATATAATTATTCTGAAAAGCGGTAAGAAGATGATTTCTTACTTCTCCTGCACTACCTAAAGCAGCGTTTGCATGGAATAATTCCCGCTTTATAAACAGTTGGGTATTTCCTTCTGCAATATTTGCTCCTATGCTTCTAACAGCCCGTACTAACTGGTCTGTAAGCCTATATTGCTCATAACTGGGAAATCCTTTAACTAATTCCCCTATATCCTGTTCCAAAGCATTCGACTTCTGCCAAACTTTTAGGCTTTTGAAGTCTTTTATGTATAAATTTTGACTCATAGAATTCATCCTTTCAAGTTTGATTTTCCACATTATACGGAAGAGCAGGGATAAGTCAAATTTTGATAGAAGGATTTTTGTAAGGTAATCATTAGAAGGGAAAAGGGTTAAGGTATTGTATTAAGGGGGAGCACAATATATATACTTGTTCCTTAACCCAATAAACCTTCTCCCTAATATACCCTAAACTAGTTTTTGTCGCTTAAAAACTTCTACGAATGCCGTGAATTAAAGGGTTTGAAGAGATTTACTAAATACATAATATATAAAAAGGATTTAGGTAAAAGGAAATGAGAAAAAAGTCAAAAAATTAGAAAAAATGCTTGACTTTGCATAGAATGATTTATTATAAAATATATGTTTACGTTTATTAAGGCATTTTACAATGTTTATGAAATAACCTCCGTATTATTTAATTTTGTGCTTACCTGGTTTTGCGGGTAAGCAATTTTTTTTGCAGAAATACTTGAAATCATAAAAAATGTTTCATTAAGATGCAAAAGAACATAAAGGAACCTGATAAATCTAAGAAGGACCTTTCATAAATAAAATTGGAAAAGGAGTGCTGCATATGGAAAATAAAACAATTATTGGAGTTGACCACGGCAACCGATTTATTAAGTCTTTAGAAGGAATTTATTCGTCAGGATATGTTGAAAGCCTTACTGTTCCCCCTATAACAGAAAACTTACTGTATTACAACGACAAATACTATTCAATCGGGGGAAATAGAGTTAAATATCGTTATGATAAAACGTTAGATGAAACTTTCTTTATCCTCACGCTTCCAGCGTTGGCTATGAGGTTAAATAAAGAAGGACTAACAAGTGCAGATGCAATTTTAGGAGTTGGATTACCGTTATCCCACTTTCAACTAAAACAAAAGTTCATCAATTATTTTAAAAGGGAAAATATTGATTTTACCTATAATCAGAAGAAATACCAGGTAAATATTAAAGAGGTTATGTGCTTCCCGCAGGCTATTTCAGGCTACATGCTTCACTTTGAAAAGTATAGAGGAATTGACTACTTGAATCTGCTCGATTTTGGGCAGGTAACCTTGGATGCGGTAAAAATACATCAAGGGAAGCCAATTATTAATTCAGCAATTAGTTTGAACTGGGGAATGATAAAACTAGTTAAAAAGATACAAGAACAGATAAGAAAGGAAACAGGTATTGAAATTTCAGAGGAACAAATTGAGATGACACTTCAAGGAAAAAAGGCATTGTTTTTCGATGATAGGATAGACAAAATCATAAAGACAGCAACTATTGCTTTTGTTAATGAAATGCTGGACGAACTCCGTGAAAACGGCTATGAACTTCAGGCAACAATGAATTTGTTGATGGGTGGGGGAGCCTATATTGTACAAAAGACCCTTGACCTTGGACAACATCAAAATCGCATCGGATATACTGAAATACTTGCTGAAAGTCAGATTGCTAATGCTCTTGGATATGAAAGGCTTATTAAAGAAGCCTTGAGAAGAAGGTGAAAAGGATGGGAGAAACAAAGAGAATAAACCTTAGTTTTGATTTGAGAAGCGAGAAAGCAAGAGAAGTTTATGAAATCATAATATCCAAGCGTTCTGCAAAAACAGCATTTGTTATAGAAACTGTCTTTGCTTATTTAGAGAACAACAAATCGATAGATAAGCAGACTATAAAAGATGCTTTCAAGGAGGCCATTGAGGAAATAGGGGTTTTTACAGTTAATAAAGCAAATGGTGAAGAAATAGCAGACGGTATCCCTGATGATGTTTTTGATATTATAAATCAGATATGATGTGAAGAGTAGGAGTAAGGTTTAGCCTTATTTCTGCTCTTTTTACTATAGAACATTTTTAGTATTCAACCTTAATCTTTATCCTTTACCCCTCGAGTCCCTATATTGCATTCACATAAAGGGTTCTCAAACGAACTGGAATAAAAAGTTAGGAACTAAAAGGAACTAATACTCTATCTTTAGGGAATAAAGGGATAAAACTCTTTACAATCAACATCTAATATGATACTTTTAATGCAGACATTCTAGGGAGTGTTAATAAGCGGACAAAATGGAGGAAATGGTTGCTCTGTAGCAATTTATTTCCTCTGTTTTGTTTTTATATTAAAATATTTTGCATTTTAAGGGGCGAAACTCGATTTTAGAAACGTTACTCTTATATAGAGAAGTAATAAGAATGAATTATTAGAAATGCACCTTTTTGCGTCAGAAACGGAGCAATTTGATAGGTATTATATGCTTTGGCTAAGGAAAAAGGGTTAGAAATGGTTTTTAAGTATTAGGGGATAAAAAGCGATTCTAAAATATAACTATAATAGGTACAGGGGAGATTATTGGTTAAAAGGAGATAGGTGTCGTGGAATATAGTGTATTGCGAATAATAACAGTTCGTTCTTTCTTACCCATTTTCTTATTAAAAATCTATAGAAAAGACTCTATTAATAACTTCGGTTATACAATATAATAGTAAATATATAACCTTGGGAAAATGTAGAGAGATAGTACATGTAACCTTTATGAGGTGAGGAAGATATGAAAATCAAAAAGAAAACTATCATTATATCAGTACTTTTAATAATACCTTTGATACTATTTTTATTAAGTTATATAAATTATCGTAGTCAAAGAATCGATAATGAGCACTTAGAAAGTTTCAAAAGTGAACTGATGACAACTGTCCAGCAAAACTCATCTTTTGATATGAATAATATAACTCCTTTTGAATGGGATAGGATGTATGTTATACGACCTTATATTAGCAGAACAGAAATGCAGAAGGTAATAGGCATAAAATGGACTACAGCGGACACTTATATCGGTTATCTAATATGTGATAAAACTTGGTTCGGAGAGCACCCATTGGATGATGATATATTTCATAAACTAATTTTTGTAAAAGATAATAAAGTAGTTCTAGATATTACTCTCGACAGGAATGATGTGGATTTTACACAGATTAATAGTCCTGTTATAAACGATGACTCTCTATTTGACATTGATAAAGCAGATGAAAGAAATATCATAAAAACAAGTAAGCAGCAAAAGATGATGCCTTAATAAAAAACGAATATATATGGAGTGAGTAAGATATGAAAAATAGGAAATTAACGAAGGCAATTACAGCAGTTACCGTTACATGCACTTTAATAGCCGTTATCAGTGCATTTTCCAGTTACTTATTGCCATTATACTTATCATATAAACTTAATAAGGATATAAGAGATGCGGGTTCAGTAGGAATTATAGGTGGTGCAGACGGACCAACAGCAATTTATTTGTCAGGTCAAATTTCTTCGCACTGGGTTACAGTTATCTTTGCAGCATTAGCGATTTTGGGAGTTATATATTTAATTGCGGTTAAAAATTCAGTAAAAAAATCATAATCCAGAACCACATTTTAACAATAAAAAGTGTGCAGAATGCAGGTTTTTTATTGCAAAAAAACAGTGTGATATTATGTAAAAAGGCTTTTCAGAAAAAACTGAAAAGCCATAAGATTATTAATCAGATAGCCATTCCTCAAGACATTTTATCATCTCACTGATATTTGGATAGCATTGTGTGAACATATCAGATGATAATTCAGGTATTCTACCTGATAATTTGCCCAGCAAGTTCTTTAACTCATCCAGTAAATCTAATCCATCACTGTAGTTGTAATGGTAGACCGTTTCAAGGACATCGAAGTAGTATTCGGCATCCCGATATTCCCTAGAATCTTTACCAAAGGCTTGCATCACAGAAGTTAGCAGTCTATTAATTTCTTGTTTAAGATGTTTGTTTTTCATGATGTCACCTCCATTCTATTAAAGGTATAGCGTTTGTCATAACTTGCAACGCTTGAAATCACTGTGTTCTATACAGTGATTTTTTCTTATCACTCAAAAATATTTCTATTTTCAAAAAGGGTTTTCGCCTCTTTATGTCAAATAATATAAGTACCACCAAATATTATATTAAGGAGGCGAAGCCCTTGTTTGAACGTCAATTAATCTTTAATAACATTGATTTATTTACATCTAATAGCAAAACAAAATTTTATGAAAAAATCTTCGATATCATTGATTTGTCTAGTTTCCCAAAATATCATTCGTCTAAAGTTGGACCTACTGGTTATTGTCTTCATGCTCTTTTAAGATCCTTTATCGTTATG
>NZ_FNQE01000010.1 GCF_900107485.1 Proteiniborus ethanoligenes | reverse complement strand
GCTGTGATTCCCATATGGTAGTTGTTGAATATGTCTGTTAGTCCGTCATGTACCATGTAGTCTACTATTTTCCCGTCTCCCATTCTTTGTCCCCATCTTGCTGATGGTAATAGGTATGGGGCGTTACTCATGCTTTCTGTTCCTCCTGCTAGTATGATGTCTGCATCTCCTAGCATGATGAATTGTGCTGCCATGCTTACTGATCTTAGTCCTGAGCCGCATACTTTGTTTATTGTTGTTGCTGGTGTTGTGTCTGGTAAGCCTGCTCCTAGTGCTACTTGTCTTGCTGGGTTTTGACCTATGCCTGCTGATAGTACGTTGCCTAGGATTACTTCATCTATGTCTTCTGGTTTTATGCCTGCTCTTTTTATTGCTTCTTTTGCTGCTATTACTCCTAAATCTATTGCTGATAATGAAGCTAAGCTTCCTCCGTAGCTACCTATGGGTGTTCTTGCTGCTCCTACTATTACTACTTCTCTCATTTCAAAAACCTCCTTTATCATTATTTAGAGTTAAAAAGATTAGTGTTTTGAAATTTATATAGTTATAATTGATTCGAGAATACACTTAAATATAATAATTCCTAATTAGTTTACAAAGAAAACCCGAGAAAATACGGGTTTTCCTTGTGTTAATAGATTTTATTACTAAATTGTAAATCCTTAAAGCTATTTAACCTCTGGTAATTGGAAAAGCTCTAAATTATTAAATTCAGGTTTGTATTTTCCATTTTCTATACCTTTTACTATTTCTACAACTTGACTATTTACAGGTGTTGGTATTCCATGCTTTTTACCAAAGTCACAGACTATTCCATTTATAGCATCTATTTCTGTTTTCAAGCCTTTTTCTAAGTCTTGAAGCATACTAGCTTTTAATTTTCTATGTGGTCCCCACATTGCATTATATATTGGATCTTTACTATCCATTTCTTCTTTTGTTTTAAATCCAAGCATAGTTCCTAAATCATATCCCTGCATAGGTTCCATCTTTATTCCAGCTGCTCTCCCTACATTTATACATTCGTTAGCTATATGTTTTACACAATCAAGTGCCTCTTTGCTATCTAAAACATCTCCAAATGTACAACCAAGTGCTGCAGACATACCACTAAAAGTAGAATTTACAAGAACTTTAGTCCATCTAATTCCCATAAGATTTTCTTCTATTATAGTAGGACACATTAGCTCTAGAATTTCTTTAATTTTCTCTAATCTTTCTGTTACCCCACCTGTATATTCTCCAAGGTCAAAGGTCATTTTATCTGGACTTGAAGTAAGCTCAGATACGCCAGGTCCTAACCAAGTAGCTCCCCATCCTACAGGGCAACCTACTACTCTTTCCGCTCCTACTATTTCTGCTATTGCTGGCTCCGGAACACCATTTTGTAAAGTAACTACTGCACTATCTGGTCCTAAATGTGGTAAAAGCTGTTTAAGTGCTACTTCATTATAAGTTTGTTTAACTACATAGAATACTACATCATATATTCCTTCCATTTCATCTGGAGTTAATGCATTTGCTGGAACATTAAAATCTACTGTTCCTGTTACAGTAGCACCTTTTTCATTTAATGCCTTTACATTTTCTACATTTACATCAATAAAATCTATATCTAATCCGCCCTTTTTAATATAGGCTCCCGTTATTATTCCTAATGAACCTGCTCCCATTATGGCTAGTCTCATAATAATCTCCTTTCAAATCGATTATTTAGTTATTCTGTTTATATTGTTAAAATATTAATTATAATGTTTGTATTTTTGTTTATTTTTTAATACCTAAAATTTCTCTTGCTTCGTCTGGGGTTGCAATTTCAAAATCAAGCTCATTCATTAATCTTGCCATTTTCTCTACAAGCTGTGCATTATTTTCTGCCATTTTTCCCTTACCTAAATATAAATTATCTTCCATTCCTACTCTTACATGACCACCTAGGAATAAGTTTTGAACACAAGTTGGGAATTCTGCTCTTCCTGCACCGAATGCAGACCATTCATATCCGCCTACACCAAAAAGCCTATCTGCTGTTTCTTTCATGTATTGTAAATCATATGGTGTTGCTGCTAATGCACCATTTATTCCCAGTACAAATTGAAGATATGGTTTACCTTTTATAAGCCCAGCACTTTGCAAAAACTTTACGTTATAAAGATGCCCAACATCATAACACTCAAGTTCTGGCTTAGTACCGTTTTCATTCATAATGTTTAATATGCCTTCCATATCTGCAAAAGTGTTTTGGAATATGAAGCCTTTAGTCATTTCTAGCATTGGTTTTTCCCAATCATATTTAAACTCTTTTATTCTTGCTGCTGCAGGAAAAAGTCCCCAGTTAATTGAACCTGCATTCATAGAAGCTAGTTCAGGCTTAAACTTTGGCACTACTGAAGCTCTTTGCTCTACTGTCATGCCTGCACCGCCACCAGTAGTGATGCATATTATGACATCTTTATTTTTAGCTCTTATTTTATCGATTATTTCTTCGTAAAGGCCTAAATCTGATGAAGGCTTTCCGTTTTCAGGATCCCTTGCATGAATGTGCACAGCTGCTGCTCCTGCATTTGCGGCATCTATTGCATTTTGAGCTATTTGATCTGGTGTAATAGGTAAATATGGTGACATAGATGGTGTGTGAATTGAACCTGTTATTGCACAATTTAAAATTCTTTTACTCATAATAAAACCTCCTTGATTTTAGGAGGGTGAAATTCACCCTCCATTATTATTTTTTATTTATATTAAATCCACATGGATTTAATCTTTTTATAACGAATATTAAAGTTCTACTTTAGTATCTTTTATATAAAAGAACTTGACCGTAATAAGTTTCAAAAAAACTACTTTTTAATGCAATATAGAAGCTTTTCTTAATAAAGTGCTATTGCTACAAATGTACATATAAAAGCTACTAATATTGGTATAGCAACTGTTGTCCAGAATATTGGTCCATAACTTTCCTTATGGCTCTGACCTGCAACACCCATAAGTATGAATATACCTCCTGCATGTGGAAGAGTATCTAAGCCACCTGCTGCTATTGCTGTTAATCTATGAAGTACAGCCGGATCTGCACCTAGATCAACATATTGTTGCCCTAAAGCTTTAAGGAATATAGTAAGACCACCACTAGAAGAACCTGTAATACCTGCTACAATTTCTGTAGCTACAACTGCTGAAAAATATGGATGCATCTTTAATCCAAGAGCAAAGTTCACAAAGCTTTGGAATGCAGGTGCATTTTGAACCACAAATCCAAACCCAATAATTACAGCAACACTTACTATAGCTATTCCATCTTTTAATCCTTGGTTTATTGTGTTTAATTTGTTAGTCATTCTACTCCAGTTAAATATAAATACTAATACTGTAGCTGATAACATTGCATAAACTACTAGCTCCAGTGGTTGAAATATACCTTTTATAAAAATTATTGCTGCAAGAATCAATACCATTGGTAAGAATGAAACGAAAGCTCCAGGAAGTTTTGATTTATCAACATTTTCATATTTACTCATATCATCATTAGGACCAGGCTCAAAACCTATTCCTTGTTCTCTCATTTTCTTTTCCAATCTAACAAAGTACCAATATCCTCCAATAAACATAAGGATTGAAGCAAATATACCTAATAATGGTGCTGCTGTTAAAGATGTTCCTAAAACCTGTGAAGGGATAACGTTTGTCAGCTGTGGAGAAGCAGGCAGTGCAGTCATTGTAAATGTAGCCGCTCCAAAAGCTAATATTCCTGGTAATATTCTTTTTGGTAAATTAGCCTCTTTAAATAGTACAATTGCAATTGGGTAAGTAGCAAAAACAACAACAAATAAGCTTACTCCTCCATAAGTTAAAACTGCAGTGGTTAAAACTAATACAAGAATTGCTCTTTTAGCACCAAACCAATCTAAAAATTTATAAGCTATAGTTTGTGCTGAACCTGAGTCGTCCATTGCCCTTGCAAAAAGTGCAGAGGTAATAAATACTAAGAAATAAGTACCTGCAAAATAAGAAAATCCACCTATATAGAACTGTGAAAAACCTTCCCATAAAGGCATTCCATTTGTAAGAATAACTACTAAGGAACATATGAGTGATGCAGGAATTGCACTAACACCCTTATACGCAAGATAAACAAGTAAGACAATTGCAACTAGCAAACCTAAAATTCCTAACATAAATACCCTCCTATTAATTGATTTGTGGAAAAATATTTATTACTACTAATAAATTTTCTTACCTCCTTTTCTTAATTTTCTTACTGCATAAAATTAAGTTGATTTAAAATTTGCTATCTAATAAACTATTAATTGCAATTGTCATGCCTAATTTTTTTATTTCAATATAAAACTGTATTTTATGCCGTTCTTAAAGTGTTTTTCTTTTTACCAATCCATATAATGTTATTTATCGAACCTTTTTGTAATCATTTGTCGTAAATATCAAATTTGTTTTTTTATAAATTTGATATTTAAATCCTGCAAATATCAATGTTTATATAGATATGAGTAATTTTTGGTTGTGCTTGATTCTTTAACGGTTCATTTTTTGTAATTTTTATAATTTTCTGATTATTTATTTTTTAACAATCTTTTTAGCAAATAAAAAAGCCTTTTTACATGTATTAGTAAAGAAGGCTTTATAAAAAAACATATTAACTTTTAGTACCATATAAAAATTACTTAAAAACTGTTAACATTAAATTTTTATTTTATATTGTACTGATTTATTTTCCTAACAACCGATGTTTGACTAATATCTAGAGCCTCAGCGATTTTTCTAGTAGTTTTTAGTTCTTCTACTGCCTTTAGAAATATAGTTTTCTCTGCTTCATCTATTATATCCTTCAGTGGAACTAACTTATTTACTACAATATTGTAGTCTGCACTTTTATATTGCTTATTTATAAGAGCAGGAGGCAAATCATCAGCAGTAACTATATCATTTGGACACATAACCACTAGCCTTTCTATAATATTTCTTAACTCCCTAACATTTCCGGGCCATTCGTAATTTTCTAATATATCTAATACAGAAGAGCTCAGCTTTTTATTTTTTTTGTTATCTTTGTTAAAGCTTTCTAGAAAAAAAGAACATAATGCTAAAATATCATCTTTTCTTTTTCTCAATGGTGGTATCTCTATAGGAATCACATTTAATCTAAAATACAAATCCTCACGAAATTCACCTTTATAAACCATTGATTTTAAGTCTTCATTCGTTGCTGCAATTATTCTAACATCAATTTTTTTTGCTTTAGTACTTCCTACACGAGTTAGCTCTTGTGTTTCAATAAATCTAAGTATTTTGCCTTGTAAAGGCAAAGGTAGCGAATTTATTTCATCTAAAAATAAAGTTCCGTTGTCTGCTAATTCAAATAAACCTATTTTTCCTTTTTTATTAGCATCAGTAAAAGCTCCTTTTTCATATCCAAATAATTCTGATTCAAGTAAATTTGCTGGAATAGCCGCACAATTTATGCTAATAAAAGGTTCTTTTTTTCTTGGACTAACAGAGTGAATAAATTTAGCAATTACTTCTTTACCGGAACCTGATTCTCCGTATAAGACAATAGTGCTACAGGATTGAGATGCTCTTTTAGAAAGATCAAGTACATTTTTCATCTCATTACTTTTTGCAATTATATTATTTTTAATATACTCATTTTTTATCTGTTCTAAATTATACTCTTCAATAAGGGTTTTAGCTTCTCTCTCCATTTTTATTCTATTTAATTCTGTAATATCTCTAAGATTTGCTACTATGTATTTAATATTATTATCTTCATCTAAAATTGGTATAGAGGTTACTATTACTTCTTTTACTACAGGTCCAAATATTGTCTGTAATTCAGTTGTAGCTTTTTTGTTTATCATTACTTTTTCAGTTATAGAATGGTCTAATAAGCCTTCTTGCACTAAATCTACAGCCTTAACTCCATAAAGCTTATTTCTATCATATAGTGTAATATTTTCAACAGATTTATTGACTAGTATAAACTCTCCTTTTCCATTTAGTATGTAAACACCATCATGAATAGAATCTAATATTACTTGTAATAAAGAGGTACAATCAGGTTCCCCATTGACTATTTCTAAAATATCCAATTTTATCTTCCTCTCTAAAAATTTTTTATATATGCTTTTGTATATAAAACTGTAAATTAAAATAAATAAAATTTTATATATAACATTTGTTATGTATATGACGCAATATTCTGTAAATTAATAATATGCAATTGTCATGCCTATCTCTAATTTTTATGTGTTTCTCAATATTTAGAGTACATACATCATATATATTATAATATATTAAATGCTTATTTTGAACCTCTTTTGAATCAAATTAGTTTCATTTATAATATTATTATGAATATTCTTCATATTCTTCAAACTGTATTTTTCAATGTTGACTAGTATTGAGTTTTATTTGTTTCAACTTGATTCATTTTTAGTTCATATTTTTTAGCTTTTATCTAATTCAAAAAGCACCTAAAATTAGGTGCTTTATACATCAAGGTTTCTAACATACCTTGCGTTTTCTTCTATAAAATCTCTTCTTGGTTTTACCTTATCTCCCATTAGTGTTGTAAATATTTCATCTGCTGCTACTGCATCTTCTATATTTACTTGCAGCATTATCCTTGTTTCTGGATTCATAGTTGTATCCCAAAGCTGTTCAGGGTTCATCTCTCCAAGACCCTTGTATCTTTGTATTGTATATCCTGTTCTTCCTATTTCATTTAAAACATTATCTAATTCTCTGTCATTGTAAGCATATTTTTCTACCTTACCTTTTTTTACTTTATATAGTGGTGGTTGTGCTATGAGTATATTTCCATTATCAACTAATGGTCTCATATATCTATAGAAAAATGTTAATAGCAATGTTCTTATGTGAGCACCGTCAACGTCAGCATCCGTCATTATTACTATTTTACCATATCTTAATTTGGAAATATCAAAGTCTTCACCTATTCCACATCCAAAAGCTGTTATCATAGCTTTTATTTCATCAGAATTTAACATCTTATCTAGTCTTGCTTTTTCTACATTCATAATTTTACCCTTTAATGGAAGTATTGCTTGAGTTTTTCGGTCACGCCCTTGCTTAGCTGAACCACCAGCCGAGTCACCCTCAACTAGGTATATTTCACATTTACTCGGATCCTGCTCTGAACAATCTGCAAGCTTTCCAGGAAGTGCTGAATTCTCTAATACATTTTTTCTTCTAGTTAGCTCTCTTGCTTTTCTAGCAGCTTCTCTAGCTCTTTGAGCTCTTAAGGATTTTTCTATAATATTTTTTGCTTCTTTTGGATTTTCTTCTAAAAATGCATTTAAATATTCAGCTACTAAGCTTTCTACTAATCCTCTTATTTCACTATTTCCTAGTTTTGTTTTAGTCTGTCCTTCAAACTGTGGAGAAGTTAGCTTTACTGAAAGTACTGCTGTTAAACCTTCTCTTATATCTTCTCCCGAAAGATTTTCTTCTTTTTCCTTAATTAAATTATATTTTCTAGAATAATCATTCATTATTCTAGTTAAGGCTGACCTAAATCCACTTAAGTGAGTACCACCTTCATGTGTGTTTATGTTATTTGCATAAGTAAATACATTTTCATTATAATCTTCTGTATACTGCATAGCCACTTCAACTATACAACCATCCTTTTCACCTTCAAAATAAATAATATTTTTGTGTATAGGATCTCTATTTTTATTTAGATACTCTACAAAAGAATTTATACCACCTTCATAATGGAATTCTTTTTTCTTTTCTGTTCTTTCATCTTCAAAAACTATCTTTATTCCCTTGTTTAAAAAAGCCAATTCTCTCAATCTATATTCTAGTGTTTCATATTTAAAGTTTACATCTTCAAATATTAGACTATCTGGTTTAAATCTTATAATTGTTCCCGAATCTTTTGTACTTCCAGTTACTTTTAGTTCTGTTACTGCCACTCCTCTTTCAAATCTTTGCTCATATTCATTACCTTCTCTTTTTACTTTAACCTCAAGCCATTCTGAAAGAGCGTTTACTACTGATACACCTACACCATGAAGTCCGCCCGATACTTTGTAAGCATCGTTATCAAATTTTCCTCCTGCGTGTAAAACTGTAAGTACAGTTTCAACAGTAGATTTTCCTGTTTTAGGATGTGTTGCTACTGGTATACCCATACCATTATCTGAAACAGTCACAGATCCGTCTATATTTATTTTTACTCCGATAGTATCACATCTTCCCGCTAGTGCTTCATCTATACTATTGTCTACAACTTCATAAACAAGATGATGTAATCCTCTTGGTCCTGTAGTTCCTATATACATTCCAGGTCTTAATCTTACAGCTTCAAGACCTTCAAGAACTCTAATCTGTTCAACTCCATAATTAGTATTATTTTGGTTTTCTAACATTAAATTTCCCCCGATCTATTGTGTTTTTATTTTATGTTATCAATAAAATTTGCTCTTTTAAACAGGGTTGTAGATGAAATATTTGAAGCATATATTTTGCTTTTTCTAATTTCATACTTATTATTTTTCCCTTTTTCAACTTTTTCACTTATCACATAGGATTTTATTTCTTCTTTTGCTATATCATGAATAAAATCTTCTTCCTCGGCAACCTCTAAAAATTCCTTTGTAATCTCAGACTTTAATGCTGACTCAACATCTATTATAGCAATTACATCTTTAAGTGGTATAACATAATCTTTTCCTAAATGAAGAAACACATTACCCCTCCTCTTGCAAAACAACTTCTCCTTGTCTAATATAAAATACCTTTTTATCTATACCCTTTAATTCTGTTAAATCTATATCATCAGTTGAAGTTATTATTGTTTGTATATCCTTAAAGGTTGATATCAAGTATTTTCTCCTATTTAAATCAAGCTCAGAAAATACATCGTCTAATAAAAGCACAGGATATTCTCCTATTTCATTCTTGATAAGCTCCACCTCTGCTAGCTTTAAAGAAAGTGCAGCAGTTCTCTGCTGACCTTGAGAACCAAAAGTTCTTGCAGATATTCCATTTATTAATATGTCTAAGTCATCTCTATGAGGTCCATATTCAGTATTACCTTTTTGAATATCTTTTTCAATATTTTTTTGAAGCATATCTTTAAGTTTTAATTGGATTTCTTCTATTTCTAATTTATCTATATCAAAAGAAGGCAAATATTTTAAATCCAGCTCTTCTATACCACCAGTTAATTTATTATGAATATCCTTTGAGATTATTGCAAGCTTATTAATAAAATTTACTCTCTCTATAATAATACTAGACCCAACCTGTGAAAGTTGAGTATCCCACACATCAAGCAAATTGTAAAAATTTGAATTTAGGCGATTTTTTAAAAAATTATTTCTTTGCATTAAAATTTTATTATATCTGGCTAAATTATATTTATACTTTGGCTTTATTTGAGATATTTCACCATCTAAAAAAGCTCTTCTTTCCATAGGCCCTTCTTTTACTAATCTTAAATCCTCTGGTGAAAATATTACTACATTGAGTATGCCTATTAGCTCTGAAACCCTATTGTATTCAACCTTGTTTACTTTTATTCTTTTTTTTACATCTCTCTCAAATTTTAACTCTATTAGTTTGCTGAATCTTTCTTTTGCTAAGCTTAAGCCTATATACCCTTTAGACTTTTGTAAATTTATTAATTCTCTATCCTTGCTTGTCCTATATGATTTCCCATTTGCACATATATATATAGATTCTAATAAATTAGTCTTACCTTGTGCATTATTTCCTACAAAAATATTTAATTTTTTATTTAATTCAATATTAAGGTTTAAATAATTTCTAAAATTAATTAACCTTATATTATCCACGTACACAATATAGCACTCCTTCAGACTCAACTCTATCTTAGTACATTATATCATTTTTTATAATCCTAAAATAGAACTATATAATAATTAGTCTATTGTACTAGTTAGACCACAATAAAAATCTCTTCTCCAGATACTTCTACCATATCACCTTTTCTAATCTTCTTTCCTCTTTCAGTTGTTATTTGTCCATTAACCTTTACTTCACCGTTTTTAATCAGAAATTTACTATGACCTCCAGTTTCCGCTATACCTATATATTTTAGAAGCTGATCTAGTTTTATAAATTCTGTGCTTAATGATATTTCCTTCATTTTTTTGCTCCTCTCCAATTTAATAGACACCTATGTGTATAGGTGTCCTGTGTCTATTCGTCAGCTGCAAGTCTTACAGGTAATACTAAATAAGTGTAGCTATTGTCTTCAACTGGTCTTATGATACATGGATTAACATTTGAAATCATGTTCATTTCTATTTCTTCACTGTCTATTGCCTTAATTCCTTCTAGAATATACTTTGAATTAAAAGCTATTTTAATATCATTACCTTCTAATTTTATTGGTAATTCTTCATGTACATTTCCTATTTCTGAATTAGATGTTATTATGAGCTTATCATCTGAGATATCTATCTTGACTAGGTTGTTTTTTCCTTCTCTTGCAAGTAGTGAAGCTCTTTCTAAACATTCTTGAAAATCTCTAGTATTAACTTTAGCTTTTAATTTATATTCATTTCTTATTATATCACTATAATTTAAAAACTGTCCTTCTAATAATCGAGAAGTTATCAAAGTATCTCCAATATTAAATATTATATTACCTTGATTATAGCTTATTTTAACTTCTGCATCATCATCTTCAAGTATTTTATTAACTTCATTTAAAGTTTTTGCAGGAATAACTACTTTAATATCTTCACTTACATTTACAGAAACCTTTTTTACTGCTAGTCTATAACCATCTATTGCAACTAGAGATACATTGTTATTGCTTGTTTCTAGCAAAGCTCCTGTTAGTATAGGTCTGGTTTCATCCTGTGCAGTAGCAAAAATTGTCTGCCTAATCATAGATTTTAACAAATCCTTTGGAATTTCAAAATAATTACTTTCAAATATTTCTGGTAGCTGTGGATAATCAATAGCTGATTGACCTATTAAATTAAACTTTGAATTTCCACATTGGATGTGCATGTTATTATTTTCATCTACATTTATCTCTATAGGCATGTCAGGTAGTTTTCTAATAATATCTCCAAAGATTCTAGATGTTATTACAATACTACCTTCTTTTATTGTTTCACAATCAACAGACGACTTTATTCCTATTTCTAAATCTGTTCCTGTTAGTTTAAGCTTACCTTCCTTTGCTTCTAATAAAATTCCACTAAGAATAGGTAATGTAGTTTTTGAAGATATACCTTTTTGAACGATATTTATACATTTAGATAGCTCTCTTTGTTGTATTTTAATTTTCAATTGTGGATAACCTCCTTTTATTTGATAAGAGATATATAGATATAAATATAATAGTAGTAATAGTAATAGAGACCGTTAATATGTGGATAACATTAAAATCCTATGAAATACTTTGATATATAGCTGTTGAAAATATGTTAGTAAGGTTGCTTATTTTATCCACATTATTAATATAAAAAAAATAATTAAATTATTATTAACATAATATAAACAGGTTAATAACAAATCGTTGTTAATTAATTGCCTTTTATTTCACTTACTATATCATCAATTTTTTGCTTTAGTTCTACATTGCTTTCTATATCAGAAGATATTTTATCGTATGCATGAATTACTGTAGTATGATCCCTTCCTCCAAATTCTTCTCCTATTTTAGGGAGAGATAAATCAGTAAGCTCTCTACATAGATACATAGCTATTTGTCTAGGATAAGAAATCGATCTTGTCCTTTTTTTAGAGTTAAAATCTTCGATCTTGATATTGAAATTTTTAGATATAATTTCTTTGATAAATTTTACAGTTATTTCTTTAGATTTAGTATTCGATAGAATATCCTTTAAGGCTTCCGTTGCCAGCTCGACACTAATCTCGTTATTAGTTAAAGAAGAATAAGCTATAACCCTTATTAATGCTCCTTCTAATTCCCTTATATTTGATTGAATTTTAGTAGCAATATATTGTGTTACATCGTTAGGTATATCAATATTTTCTACTTTTGCTTTTTTTCTTAAAATAGCGATTCTAGTTTCTAAATCTGGTGGTTGGATATCCGCCGTAAGCCCCCATTCAAATCGAGAACGAAGTCTATCCTCTAGAGTAGGTATTTCTTTAGGTAGTCTGTCACTAGATACTATAATTTGCTTATTTGCTTCATGTAATGCATTAAATGTATGGAAAAATTCTTCTTGAGTTCTTTCCTTTCCAGCAATAAATTGAATATCGTCTACTAATAATACATCTACATTTCTATATTTGTTTCTAAATTCTACGTTTTTATCATCCCTGATTGAATTTATAAGTTCATTTGTGAATTTTTCTGAAGATACATATACAACATTTGCTTTAGGATTTTGATTAAGTATATAATGGCCTATTGCATGCATAAGGTGAGTTTTGCCTAGTCCAACTCCTCCATATATGAAAAATGGATTATACGCTTGTGCAGGGGCCTCTGCTACTGCTAAGGATGCAGCATGTGCTAGTCTATTACTATTTCCAATAACAAAGGTATCAAATATATATTTGGGATTTAGCTGTGATCTTGAAGTTCCATTTTCAGTTGATTCATTAACGACTGTTTGTCCAATGTCAATAGAAATGTCCTCACCTGGAATAAGAAATTTAATTTCAAAATCTGTATTTGAAACTTGTTTTAAAGCATTTTTTATTAAGATAAGGTATCTAGATTCTAGTATACTTTTAGTGAATTCATTTGGAGCACCAAGTATTATGAAATTATCGTTTAAAGTTATAGGGTCTATTGTTTTAAGCCAAGTATTAAAGCTAACTTCTGTTAATTCATTTCTTATAAGTTTTAAGGCACTACTCCAAATATCTTCTAATTTAAAGCCCATATTTTCCCCTCCTATTCATAACTGATTATAGTCAAATAATAAATTATTATAACAATAATTTTTAAGACTAATAGAAAAAAGCAAAAAAATATCAACAGCATTATCCACAAAGATATAAAATAATAGCTTATAATAAATGAATAATAATTATAAACATGGTAAATATAAAAAATGTGAATAATGTGTTAATAAGTTTAGTAAGTAAATAAAAAAAGAATAATCTATGCAGTTATTCACATATTTGCACTTACTAAGAATGTGGATAATACGCAAGAGAAATTCAATGATTGCAAGTTAACAATTTACAAATAGAAAAAAGTTATACACAAATTTATCCACAGACTGTTAATAACTATTAAAACTCACAACCTATAATCCACAGTTGTATTTATAATATCAAAAAAATACATAATTATCAACAATATATTAAGATATCCACAGAATCAATATAATGTGGAATATTATTATCAACAGATGTTATATATTAATGAATATATAATATTTTTAGAAAAGAGTTTGAAATAAAAAATTTTTTGATAAATATATAATTATTTTTTAAAAATTTATGTCTACACTAAAATCCCTATAAATATATTTATAATTTCTTGACATTAGGTTTATATGCTAATATAATCATATAGTAGTGTCCGTATTTTTAGGATAAAGTTGATAATTAACCAAATTGATATAAGTGGGAGTATTTGAAGGGGGTGTGTTAGTATGAAAAGAACTTATCAACCAAAAAAGAGACAAAGAAGTAAAGAACATGGATTTAGAAAAAGAATGAGTACAAAATCTGGTAGAGAAGTGTTGAGAAGACGTAGAAGAAAAGGTAGAAAAAAATTGTCAGCATAAGGCCGCATTATGTGGCCTTTTTATTCAATTAAAAGGAAATCTCTAAGGAGTTATTTTAATGGATAATAAACAAAAGTTAAAAAGTAATAGAGATTTTAGAAAGACATATGACAAAGGAAGATCTTTTGCAAATAAATATCTAGTTATTTTTTTTGTTAAAAACAATTTGGAAAATAATAGAATAGGAATTGCTGTTACTAAAAAGATTGGAAAAAGTGTAGTTAGAAATAAAATTAGAAGACGGATTAGGGAAGCTTATAGATTGAATAGTGGCAAGGTGAAGCAAGGTTATGATATAATCTTTTTATCTAGAGCTAATGCAAAGGAAGTTGGCTATAATGAAATAGAAAGTGCTCTTTTGCATCTGCTTAAATTGGCTGGGTTACTTAAAAAAGGTGATTAAGGGTGAAAAGGCTTGTTATATATTTAATAAAGCTATATCAAAGAAAAATATCTCCTTTAAAACCTAGGACTTGTAGATTTTATCCTACCTGTTCTTCATATTCTATACAAGCCATTGAAAAATACGGTTTATTAAAGGGTGGCATTAAAAGCATTAAAAGAATATTAAAATGCAATCCATTTAACCCTGGAGGATATGATCCTCTAGAATAAAAAGGGGGTTACTTAATGATAGATATATTTGCAAAACCTTTAGGGGTTTTATTAAAGTTCATATTTGATACACTATTAAGACTAAATTTGGATTTTAAATCTTTATCTGCTTATTCATTAGCAATAGTGGTAACTACAATTATTTTTAAGTTTTTGTTATTACCTCTTACTCTTAGGCAAATGAAGTCTATGAAGACAATGCAGGAAATACAGCCTAAGGTTCAAGAATTACAGAAGAAATACAAAAATGATCCTCAAACGTTAAACGTTAAAACAATGGAGCTTTATAAGGAGCATAAGGCAAACCCTTTTGGTGGATGCTTTCCTCTATTAATTCAATTTCCAATAATTATTGCTTATTTTAGGGCAATGCAATCTCCTGTTCCTTATGTATTTAGTGAACAAGCAGTATACGAAGGTATAAATAGAAGCTTCCTCTGGATAAAAGATATTGGGCTTAGTCCTGGCACTATGATTGATGGTGTTATGAATGGTTTAAGCATAGCTGGCTACAATATACCTATACTTGCAATAATTGCTGCAGCTACAACATATTTATCAAGTAAAATGATGACAGCTACTCAAACTACTGCCCAAGATAGTCAAGCACAATCTACTCAAAAAACTATGAATATTATGATGCCAATTTTTATATTATGGATTGGTTCCAAATATGCTGCTGGTCTTACTCTTTACTGGACTATAAGTAATATATTCCAAATAGTGCAACAATACTTTACTAATAGGTCCATAGGTAAAATCAAGGAGGAGTTAAAATAATATGAAATCTGTAGTGAAAACAGCGAAAACAGTAGATGAAGCTGTAAGTTTAGCATTATCAGATCTAAACTCAACAAAGGAAGATGTAATTATTGAAGTATTAGAAGAGCCTAGTAAAGGTTTATTTGGTATTATAGGTACGAAAGAAGCTAAGGTTAAAGTTACATTAGCTAATGATCCTATAAATTTAGCTGAAAACTTTTTATATGCCTTATTTGAAAAGATGAATATTAGTGGTACTTTAGTAATTGAAAAGAATGAAAACGACCTTTTGATTGATGTTATAAATATTTCTAATTCTGATATGGGTATTCTTATAGGTAAGAGAGGAAACACTTTAGATTCCTTGCAATATATACTAAGTCTTGTTGTTAATAAAAACAGAGAGAAATATTTAAGAGTATTAGTAGATATTCAAAATTATAGAGCAAAGCGTGAAGAAACTCTAATTAGATTGGCTAACAAAATGGCAGATAAGGCTAAAACATACAGAAGAATTATAAAGCTAGAGCCTATGAATCCTTATGAAAGAAGGATTATACATTCGGCACTTCAAAATGATTCAGGTATAAGAACCTTTAGTGAAGGTGAAGAGCCGTATAGAAGAGTTGTAATAGAATCAAAGCGTTAATTAAAAACCCAGTATAAAAAATACTGGGTTTTATGTTATGTAATAGTTTTTTTTGGTATACTAATACTACATATCTATAGTTAATATATTTATCATAGTTATTTTTAATATGATTTAATGAGGTGATAGGATTGGATTTTGATACAATTGCTGCTATTGCCACTGCTCCTGGAGAGGCAGGCATAGGCATTATTAGAATAAGTGGCAAAAAAGCTTTAGATGTAGGAGATAAAATCTTTAGAAATAAAAGACAAGCTAGCTTAAGGGAATGCGAAGAACGTAAGCTTAATTATGGACATATAATTGATCCTAAAGATGGCAAAAAAATAGATGAGGTTTTAGCTGTATATATTAAATCTCCTTATACATATACTACAGAAGACATAGTTGAAATAAATTGTCATGGAGGAATAATACCTGTTCGGAGAATACTTGAGTTAGTTTTAGAGAATGGTGCTAGACTTGCTGAGAAAGGTGAATTTACAAAAAGAGCATTTTTAAATGGTAGAATAGACTTATCCCAAGCTGAAGCTGTAATGGATCTTGTTAGTGCAAAGACTGAATCAAGTTTTGATGTATCCTTAAATCAGCTGGAGGGAAGTGTTTCAAAAGAAGTTAAACAATTACAGAACACACTATTAGGCATGCTTGCACATGTGGAGGCCTCTATTGATTTTCCAGAGGACGATGTAGAAGACCTTGCATATTCTAGCTTAAAGGAGCAGGGTGAACAGGTATTAAACAAGTTAAGTAGTTTATTAGAGACAGTATATACAGGGAGAATATTAAAAGAAGGGTTAAAAACTGTAATTCTAGGTAAGCCTAATGTTGGGAAATCATCATTACTTAATGCTGTTTTAAGAGAAAATAGAGCCATAGTAACAGATATTCCAGGAACAACGAGGGATGTTATTGAGGAATATGTTAATATTAAAGGAGTTCCACTTAAAATAGTTGATACTGCAGGGATTAGAGATACTGAAGATATAGTTGAAAGACTAGGAGTAGACAGAGCAAAGGAATTATTAAATCAAGCAGATTTGATTATTTCTGTATTTGATACTTCTACAGAACTTTCAAAGGAGGATTTTCATATTATTGACTTGATCAAAGACAAAAAAGTGATAGTACTGTTAAACAAATCAGATCTTCCTAGTAAAATATCTGAAGAGGATATTGAAAGATATCTACCTAATAAAAGAATCATAAATACATCTATTGCAAATAATGAAGGCATTGAAGCCTTAGAAAATAATATAGAAGAAATGTTTTTGTCCTCTGAAGTTAAGATAAAGGATAATATTATTATTAATAATGTAAGACATAGAGATCAGTTATTGAAAGCTAAGGAAAATATTGAGGAGGCACTACAATCAATAGGTTTGAATATGCCTCTGGATTGTATAGAAGTTGATATCAAATATTGCTGGGAAAATCTAGGAGAAATCACTGGAGATACAGTCGGAGAGGATATTATAGATAAAATATTCTCAGAATTTTGTATTGGAAAATAGATAATATTAAATTGGTTTGAAGGAGTTATTTTATGGAAAAATTATTTCAATATAATAGAGGAAAATATGATGTTATAGTAATAGGTGCAGGTCATGCTGGCTGTGAATCAGCCTTTGCTTCTGCTAGAATGGGCAAAAAAACTCTTCTTTTAACTATAAGCCTTGATGCTATAGCTCTTCTTGCATGTAATCCTAATATAGGAGGTACTGGAAAAGGACATTTAGTAAGAGAAGTTGATGCATTAGGCGGAGAAATAGGTAGGATAATAGATAAATCTGTTATACAAATAAAAATGCTTAATACATCAAAAGGACCAGCAGTACATTCCTTAAGGGGTCAGGCAGATAAAAATTTATATCAGAGAGTTATGAAATCAACCTTAGAGAAACAAGAAAACTTGGATTTAGTTCAAGGAGAGGTTGTAGAAATTTTTGTTGAAAATAATATGGTAAAAGGAATACTTACAAATACAGGTGCTATATATGAGGCTGATGCAATTATAATAGCTACAGGAACTTATCTAAGAGGAAGAGTTTTTATTGGAGAAATAAATTATGAAAGTGGACCTAATGGTCTTTTCCCAGCTAACAGGCTATCATATTGCCTAAAGGATTTAGGTATTAAAATGAGAAGATTTAAGACAGGTACTCCAGCAAGAGTTCATAGAGATAGCTTAGATTTCAGTAAGATGGAGATACAGCCTGGAGATGAGGAAATAATACCATTTTCATTTATGACAGAAAGCTTAGATATAGAGCAGGTTCCGTGTTACTTAACTTATACAAATGAAGAAACACATAAAATTATTCGAGACAATATAAGCAGGTCTCCTATGTATGCAGGAGAGATGGAAGGAGTAGGCCCTAGATATTGTCCTTCTATTGAAGATAAGGTTGTTAGATTTGCTGAGAAAACCAGTCATCAGGTTTTTGTTGAGCCTGAGGGACTAGACACTTGCGAAATGTATGTGCAAGGAATGTCTACGACTTTTCCTGAGGATGTCCAAATTAAAATGTATAAAACAGTACCTGGACTTGAAAATGTAAAAATTATGAGAACAGCTTATGCAATAGAATATGATTGTATAGATGCTACTCAGCTTAAAAGGTCATTAGAATATAAGGAAATAGAAAACTTGTATTTTGCGGGACAAATTAATGGTACATCTGGTTATGAAGAAGCGGCCGCACAAGGTTTAGTGGCTGGCATTAATGCGGTTCGTAAGCTAAATGGAGAAGATCCGTTAATTCTTGACAGATCACAGGCTTATATAGGTGTTTTAATAGACGATATAGTTACTAAGGAAATCTATGATCCATATAGAATGATGACTTCTAGGGCAGAATATAGACTTACTTTAAGGCAAGATAATGCAGATTTAAGGCTAACTGAAATAGGATATAATATAGGACTTGCTACTAAAGAAAGATATGAAAAGATGATTAATAAGAAGAAGGAAATGGAAAGGGAAATTGGCAGGCTTAAAAAGAAAATAATTACTCCAAATAAAGAAATAAATGAGTTTTGTGAGAGAATAGGAACTACCCCTTTGAAAACTCCCACATCTATGTATGATTTCATTAAGCGACCTGAGATAACCTATGATATTCTTAAAGAAATAGATGATGAAAGACCGGAACTTACTAGAGAAGCGAGAATACAAGTAGAGATTGAAATTAAATATGAAGGTTATATAGCTAAACAGTTAAAGCAAATAGAGCAGTTTAAAAAGCTTGAAGGAAAAAAACTCAGTGAAGATATTGACTATAGTCAGATAAAGGGTTTAAGACTTGAGGCAAGACAAAGATTAAATTCTATGAAGCCTGAATCAGTAGGCCATGCTTCTAGAATTGCAGGAGTTAGCCCTGCAGATATTAATGTACTATTGATATATCTTGAGCAGCAAAGACGTTTGAATAAATAGCTTAATATTTTGCTAAGGCTGCTAAATAATTTATATTGGAGTGAAAATAATGAGCAATATTGATGTGTTGATTTCTGGCATTTCAGAGCTTGGCATAGATTTAGATGAGGATAGAAGAGATAAGTTTGCTAAGTTTAAATCATTATTGAAGGAATGGAATGAGGTTATTAATATAACTGCTATTAAAGATGATGCAGAAATTGATATTAAGCACTTTTTGGACAGCTTAACAATTTTTAAGACTGGAAAAATTGTTAAGGGGGTAAAGATTATTGATATAGGTACAGGAGGAGGCTTTCCTGGCATGCCTATTAAAATTGTAGAAAATGATACACAAATTCTTTTATTAGACAGTTTAAATAAGAGGTTAAAATTTTTAAATGAAGTTATAGAGAAGCTGGAACTTAAAGATATAAGTACTATACATGAAAGGGCAGAAGCTCTTGGAAACAATAAGGAGTACAGAGAGCAATATGATATAGCTGTATCTAGGGCAGTGGCTTCCTTGAATATTTTATCAGAATACTGTTTACCTTTTGTAAAAATAGGAGGGTATTTTATTGCTATGAAGGGTTCGGATTCTAAAGAGGAAGTAGAGGGCTCAAGAAATGCTATTAAAATCTTAGGTGGAGAGCTGGAGGATAAGATTGATATTAAAATTCCAAATAGCGATATTGTACACAGTTTATTAATTATTAAAAAGACAAGTCATACTCCGACAAAATACCCTAGACAAGGGGGAAAAATTAAGAAAAACCCTTTATAATTAGTAGAAACATAGGGTAATATGTATTACGAAAGTCAAAAGAAAACATTATTTTTAGAAGGAAACTGTAATCATTTATAGAAATTAAATACAGTATAGGATAGCTTATGTGAGAGGGATGATATCATGAGTAATTTAAATAAGGAAATTAGTTATATTCCCATAAAATCAGTAAAACCTAATCCATATCAGCCTAGAAAAAGCTTTAGCAAAAGATCCTTAGAAGAGCTTAGTCAATCTATTAAAACTTATGGCGTAATACAGCCCATAAGTGTTAGAAAAATTGGTGATGAAAGCTATGAGTTAGTAGCAGGTGAAAGAAGACTCAGAGCATCTGAATTAGCCCAGTTAGAAAACATACCAGCTATTGTAGTTGAGCTTAAGGATAAGGATTCTGCAGTAGTGGCTCTTATAGAAAACTTACAAAGAGAGGATTTGAACTTTGTAGAAGAAGCTGATGGATATAATAGTTTAATAAAGGATCATGGACTTACACAACAAGAATTAGCAGAAAGATTAGGAAAGAATCAATCTACTGTGGCTAATAAATTGAGAATTTTAAGATTATCAGATGAAATAAAAAAATCACTTATTGAAAATGGGCTTACTGAAAGACATGCAAGGGCGCTGCTAAAGCTACCAAGTGAAGATATGCAGCTTGCTGTGTTAGATAAAATAATAAAAAGAGAATTGACTGTTAAAAAAACTGAAAGCTTAATAAAAACTATTCTTGAAGACTTAACTAAGGAAGAAGAGCCAAATCATAGACAAAATATTAAAAGCCTCATTAACTATAAGATTTATTTAAATACAATTAGAAATGCATATAATGCGATTAGGGAAAGTGGAGTAGATGCCAAATTTGAGCAGAAAGACATGGGGGAATTTGTTGAAGTAACTCTGAAGATACCAAAAACACAAAACGGTTAGTTTTATGTAATTTACTTAGCATATGGTCAAGTATGCTAAGTTTTTTTATGCTTTTTTTATTTATAAAATTATCTTATTAGTATTTTGATAAAAAGAGAAGGATTATTATTTTAGTTGACGAAATATAGCTTTAAGGGTTTTAATTATATTAGATAAAATTTCTGTACAAAAGAATATGACACTGAAAGCGAGGTGTAATGCATGGGTAAAATAATTGCTATATTTAATCAAAAAGGTGGAGTGGGAAAGACCACAACCAATGTAAACCTAAGCGCTTGTCTTGCAAGTCTCGGGGAAAAAATATTAGTCATAGATATAGATCCACAGGGCAACACAACTAGCGGATTTGGAATAAATAAAGAAGAAATCAGCTTTTCTATTTATGATGTTTTAATTAATGGACTAAATATAAAAGAGGCTATTATTGATACGAAATTAGAAAACCTTTTTATAGTTCCTTCTAAAACAGAGTTAGCTGGTGCTGAAATCGAATTAACTGATAGAGAAAATAGGGAACTTAAGCTCAAAGAATCATTAATAGATATAATAAATGAATTTGACTTTGTTTTTATAGATTGTCCTCCTTCTTTAGGACTGCTAACTATAAATGCTTTAGTTGCAGCTAATAGTGTGGTCATACCTATCCAATGTGAATATTATGCCCTCGAAGGAGTTAGCCAGTTGATGAATACTATTAAGCTTGTAAAGAACAGCTTAAACCCTGAATTAGATATTGAAGGAGTTGTTCTAAGTATGTTTGATGGTAGAACTAATCTATCTATTCAAGTAGTAGATGAGGTTAAAAAATACTTTAGAGGCAAAGTATATACCTCTATAATTCCTAGAAACGTACGATTGGCAGAGGCGCCAAGTCATGGATTATCCATTATTGAATATGATCCCAAGTCAAAGGGAGCGGAGGCTTATATGGAACTAGCAAGGGAATTTTTAGATTATATGGAGGATTGATAATTGTGTCAGTTAAAAAGCGTGGTTTAGGCAAAGGATTGTCTGCCTTAATTCCAGATGAACCATTGTTGGATTTTAATACAAATGAAGATGTTAATGATAAAGTTTTACTTGTTGATATTTTTCTTATTGAGCCTAATAGAGACCAACCTAGAAGAGAATTTGATAAAGATTCATTAAATGAACTTGTGGAATCAATAAAAGCACATGGAATATTACAGCCTATAATTGTGAAAAAAACAGATATGGGTTATGAGATAGTCGCAGGAGAAAGAAGATGGAGAGCTGCAAGAGAAGCTGGCTTAAAACAAGTTCCTGCCTTAGTTAAAGAGTTAAGCCAAATCGAATCATCGCAAATAGCTTTGATTGAAAACATACAAAGAGAGGACTTAAATCCAATAGAAGAAGCATTCGCATATAAAAATCTATCTGAAAAATACAAGCTTACTCAAGAAGAAATTTCACAAGCTATAGGGAAAAGCAGACCATATATAGCGAATACTATGAGGCTTTTAAACCTAGATGAAGAAGTAATTAACCTAATTGTTAAAGGAGATATTTCTAGTGGACATGGAAGAGCATTACTCTCTATTGAAGACAAAGAAATTAGATTAAAACTTTGCAAAACAATAATAGAAAACAATTTAAATGTAAGAGAGACGGAAAAGCTTGTAAAGGACATTCTAAACAAAAAAAACAAAGATAATACAAATGTGAAAGCCAAAGAAAGACTGAAGAAAGATCCAACAATCTTAGAAATTGAAGAATCCTTAAGAAAAATTCTTGGGACTAAGGTTTTGATATCTAAAGGTTCTAATAAAGGAAAAATTGAAATTGAATATTATAATGATGACGACCTTGATAGGATTTTAGAAATTCTTTCAAAATAATGTTTCACGTGAAACAAAAAACTATAACAAAGCAACATTACAAACGGAACTTGAATTGTAAGTATATATTCTTTCAAATTAGCGACAAATAATTCCATATATAATTTAAAGCAATTTTGATATAATCATTTATATATAAGGACTAATGTTTAAAGAGCTATAAAACATAAAAACAACTTTACTCGTGAATCAATAAATGGTTTTCTGGATAGCTATGTCAACGTTTATAAATAAATGAAGGAAATTGACATGTGTTTTCTACTGACGGTAAAACTTATAAAACGTGTAATCTATAGAACTTGTAAAATTTATTACAAAACCATTAAAAACTAACTCATACAAAAGATTACCTAGGGGGAGGAACATGGAGACTATAATATATCAAGTGGATGCTTTTACGGACAAGCTTTTTGGAGGTAATCCTGCTGGTGTTGTGCCAGATGCTAAAGGTCTCACAGAGCAAGACATGCAAAAAATAGCAAATGAAATGAATATATCTGAAACAGCTTTTATTACGAAGATTGATAAAGACTGTTTTGAGGTAAGATTTTTTACACCTAAATGCGAGGTGGATTTATGTGGACATGCTACAATAGCATCCTTTTACGCATTAGGAGAAAAAGGCTATATAAGGTCAGAGGGAAGAGAAAAGGTTACAATAACCCAAAGGACAAAAGCTGGTCTTTTACCAGTAGAGTTATATTTTAAGAATGATAAAATTGAAAAAGTGCTAATGCATCAGAAAAGCCCAAAATCCTTTGGAATAATTAATGAACTGGAAGAAATTACAGAGATTTTAGGTATAGAAAAGGAACAATTGGGCTTAGAAGATATGGACTTAAAGCCTGAAATCATAAGTACAGGGTTAAAGGATATTATTGTACCTGTTAAGAGTGAGGAAACTCTTAAAAACCTAAAAGTAAATTTTGAAAAAATGGAAGGACTATGTATATCTAAAGACACAATAGGTTTCCATGTGTTTACCCTAAACAAATCAAATCAGCTTATATATTGTAGAAATTTTTCACCTTTAGTAGGCATATATGAAGAAGCAGCTACAGGAACTGCAAATGGTGCTCTCATGCATTATTTAAAAAAGCACAATATATTAAAAACTGATGCTATAGTTGTAAAGCAAGGACAATACATGGATAGACCAAGCGAAATACTATGTGAAATTAGAGAAGCAGCAGCAGGGGAAGTCATATTGATTGGTGGAAAAGCTATAATAGTAATGGAAGGTATTATTAAAACACATTGCAAATAAAATAGTTACAAACATGTAGCTTTTATTATGTTGTTATTTATTAAACAACTGCTATTTACATTGACTTATAATTGGTAATAATATATAATATTTTTTGTGAATCCTAGTAAACTATATGGATAATAAATCTTTGTAGTAGCTAGAAAAAATGAGTACGTTAGTCCAATTTAATCTACAGTTTATATTTTTTTAATATTAAAAGACAAAAATTTAACAAACAATAAAACTTTAATAATTAAGGGGGGCTCTGTTCAATGGCTTTTAAATTTGATTGGAAGCAAAACGAAGAAAAGATTAAGCAATTAAAAGAGGTTATGGAAAAGAACAAGAACACCAAAGGTGCACTAATGCCTGTACTTCATGAAGCTCAAAAAATATTTGGTTACTTACCAATTGAAGTGCAGACCTTAATTTCTGAGGAGTTAAAAGTACCCTTGTCAGAAATCTATGGTGTAGTTACATTTTATTCACAATTTACACTTGTACCTAAAGGACAATATCAGATTGGAGTTTGTTTAGGTACAGCTTGCTACGTAAAAGGTTCACAGGCCATACTTGACAGAATAAAGGAAAATCTTAATGTTCAAGTTGGTAGTACAACTCCTGATGGGAAGTTTTCACTAGAAGCTACACGATGTATAGGAGCCTGTGGGTTAGCGCCAGTAATAACTATTAATGAAGATGTATATGGAAGATTAAAGGCAGAAGAAGTAGATGGTATACTGGAAAAATACAAAGGCTAATAAGGTTATACTAATAGTATAACGAAGTCCATTCTAGTAAAATATTTATAGCTATGTAATAAAATAAAAGTTTAAAGTCTAATGAACATATTGATTATTTTATTAAAACTATTAGTTTTGGGGGTGTAGATATGAAATCTCTAGAAGAGTTAAAAAAGCTTAGAGATGAAGCATTAGAAAAAATTGATTTGAGAGTACAGGATGCAACTACTAGAATAGTTGTAGGCATGGCAACTTGTGGAATATCAGCAGGAGCTAGGCCAGTTTTAATGACACTAATAGAAGAGGTTAACAAAAGAGGTTTAAATGAAGTTGTAGTAACACAGACAGGCTGTATAGGTGTTTGTAGATTAGAGCCTATAGTTGAAGTTTACTCTAAAGATGAAGAAAAAGTTACTTATGTAAATATGAATCCTGAAAAAGCTAAGAAAATAATAACAGAGCACATAGTTAATGGCAGAGTAGTAAGTGAGTATACTATTGGAGCAGAAGAGAATATATAACAATTATAAAAAAGTTACTTTATTGTATTCAAGCCTTTTATTCTGGTTTAATACTGAGTTAAAAGATATAAGTTATTGAGTTAACGTTTGCAGCACTTAAAATTGTTAATAAATTAACGATTTTAGTTCCTTAATTTTTGTAAAAATAAAATATTATTCGAATTGTTCGAAGCAAACTAAGTAAGGGGGGCAAGATTAATGGAAATATTTAGATCGCATGTTTTAATATGTGGTGGTACTGGCTGTACCTCTTCTAGTTCAGATAAAATTCAAGAAAGATTTGAAGTGTACTTAGCAGAAAAAGGACTAGAAAAAGAGGTTAAAGTCGTTAGAACTGGATGCTTTGGATTGTGTGAAGCAGGACCAATAGTTATTGTATATCCAGAAGGAGCTTTCTATAGTCACATTAAAGTAGAGGATGTTGATGAAATAGTAGAAGAGCATCTTCTAAAGGGAAGAATAGTAAAAAAACTTCTATATAAAGATGCTGTAGAAGATGATGTAATTAAATCTATAAATGACATAGGATTTTATAGTAAGCAAAAAAGAGTGGCACTTAAAAACTGTGGAATAATAAACCCTGAAGAAGTAAGTGAGTATATAGCATTTGATGGCTATATGGCTTTAGGAAAGGTCGTTACAGAAATGACTCCACAGGAAGTAATCGATGTAATAAAAGCTTCAGGACTTAGAGGAAGAGGTGGAGCAGGATTCCCAACAGGCCTAAAGCTGCAGTTTGCTGCTAATGCAGAAGGAGATAAAAAATATGTACTATGTAATGCAGACGAAGGCGACCCAGGTGCATTTATGGATAGAAGTATTCTGGAAGGGGACCCTCATGCAGTAGTAGAAGCTATGGCTATAGCCGGATACGCAGTAGGAGCAAATCAAGGCTATATTTATGTTAGAGCAGAATACCCTATAGCTGTTAGAAGACTACAAATAGCAATTGATCAGGCAAAGGAAATGGGACTAGTAGGAAACAACATATTTGGTTCTAATTTTAACTTTGATATGGAAATAAGATTAGGTGCAGGTGCTTTTGTGTGTGGTGAAGAAACGGCACTAATAGCATCTATTGAAGGACAAAGAGGAATGCCTAGAACGAAGCCACCATTCCCTGCAAATAAAGGATTATGGGGAAAACCTTCACTACTAAGCAATGTTGAAACCTATGCAAATATTCCTCAAATAATTCTTAAAGGACCTGAATGGTTTAAAGAAATCGGAACGGAAAAATCACCAGGTACTAAGGTCTTTGCATTAGGTGGAAAAATAAACAATACTGGCCTAGTTGAGATACCAATGGGAACAACCTTAAGAGAGGTTATTTATGATATAGGTGGCGGTATACCAGATGGGAAGAAATTTAAAGCTGTACAGACCGGTGGACCATCAGGTGGATGTATAACTAGTGACCATTTAGATGTACCTATTGAGTATGAAACTCTTCTTGAGCTTGGTTCAATGATGGGTTCGGGCGGAATGATAGTAATGGACGAAGATACTTGTATGGTAGACATAGCAAGATTCTTTCTTGATTTTACAGTAGACGAATCATGTGGTAAATGTCCTCCATGTAGAATTGGAACTAAAAGAATGCTTGAAATATTAGAAAAAATTACTTCTGGTAAGGGTGAACCAGAAGACTTAGATAAATTAGAAAAACTTGCAAATAACATTAAAGCATCGGCATTATGCGGCTTAGGTCAAACTGCACCTAACCCAGTATTATCAACAATGAAGTATTTTAGAGATGAGTATGAAGCCCATGTATATGATAAAATTTGTCCATCAGGAGCATGTAAATCGCTATTAACATATAGAATTATACCAGAGCTTTGTAAGGGATGTACTTTATGTGCAAAAGCTTGTCCTGTTGAAGCAATTAGCGGAGAAAGAAAAACCGTACATGTAATAGACAAGGACAAATGTATTAAATGTGGCGAATGTATGGCAAAGTGTCCTTTCGGTGCAATTACTACTAAGTAATTTATTATGGGTGAAAAGGGGTGTATAAGTTGAGTAATGTTACGATTACTATAGATAATAAAAAAATTCAAGTTCCTGCTGACTCTACTGTATTAGATGCAGCGAGAGCTATAGGAATAGACATACCTACTCTTTGCTTTTTAAAAGATATAAATGAGGTAGGAGCATGTAGAATGTGTTTAGTTGAAGTAGAAGGAGCTAGGGCACTTCAAACTTCCTGTGTATTACCAGTAAGTGAAGGAATGGTTGTAAAAACTAACACAAAAGCTGTAAGAGAGGCTAGAAAGGCTACCCTAGAACTATTGCTTTCTAATCATAACAGAGAATGCTTAATGTGCGCAAGAAATGGAAACTGTGAGCTACAAACACTATCTAATGAAATGGGAATAAAGGAAATTCCATTTGAAGGAGAAAAAACTGAAAGCACGCTAGATTTATCTTCTCATTCTATAGTTAGAGATACAAGTAAATGTATTGTTTGTGGTAGATGTGTAAGTGTATGCAATAATGTTCAGCAAGTTGGAGTATTAGGATTTTCAAATAGAGGCTTTGAAACAACAGTAGGACCTGTATTTGATAAAGGAATAAGTGAAGTAGCTTGTATTAACTGTGGTCAATGTATAGCAGTTTGCCCTGTAGCAGCTTTGAGAGAAAAGGATGCTATTGACTATGTATGGGATGCTTTAGAAAATCCTAATAAGCATGTAGTTGTTCAAACTGCCCCTGCTGTTAGGGCTGCTTTAGGAGAAGAGTTTGGACTCCCGATGGGAACAAGCGTAACTGGGAAAATGGCTGCATCGTTAAGAAGATTAGGATTTGATAAAGTCTTTGATACAGACTTTGCAGCAGATCTGACTATATTAGAAGAAGGCTATGAGCTACTAAGTAGATTAAAGAATAATGGGAAGCTTCCTATGATTACATCCTGTTCTCCAGGCTGGATAAAATTCTGCGAGCATTATTATCCTGAATTTTTAGATAATCTCTCTACTTGTAAATCTCCTCACGAAATGTTAGGAGCATTAATAAAATCTTACTACGCAGAAAAGAACAATATAAAACCAGAGGATATTTATGTAGTGTCAATAATGCCTTGTACTGCTAAAAAATTCGAGGCAAAAAGGGAAGAACTTGCTGCAACAGGCTATCCAGATGTAGATGCAGTATTAACTACTAGAGAATTAGCAAAGATGATTAAGGAAGCACGTATAGACTTTAATAACTTAGAAGATGAAGACTTTGACGATGTTCTAGGAGAATCAACAGGGGCAGGTGTAATCTTTGGAGCAACTGGTGGAGTTATGGAAGCTGCTTTAAGAACTGTAGCAGAGGTTGTAACTGGGAAAGAGCTAGAAAATATAGACTTTAAGCAAGTAAGAGGAACTGAAGGAATCAAAGAGGCAGAAATAGATTTAGGTGAATTAAAGGTAAAAGTAGCTGTTGCTCATAGCACAGGTAAAGCTAAAGAGCTTTTAGAAAAAGTAAAATCTGGTGAAAAGGAATATCATTTTATTGAAGTAATGGGCTGCCCTGGAGGATGCGTAACAGGTGGGGGCCAGCCTTATATAAGTGCAAAGGATAGATATACGAAGGATGTAATGAAAACAAGAGCTAAGGCTCTATACAATGAGGATATGGGAAAGGCAATAAGAAAGTCTCATGAAAATCCTATGATTAAAAAGATTTATGATGAATTTTTAGAGAAGCCAAATAGCCATAAAGCTCACCAGCTTCTTCATACTCATTATATAAAAAGAGATAAGTATATAGTAAATATAAACAATTAATAGTATATGTTTATTAAGCTATAAAAAACATAACAATTATAGAATACTTATAAACCTCAGCTAATAAGCTGAGGTTTGTAAGTATATGGACCTAAAAATTTTAAAAGTCATAAGAAAAAGTCTATTTCAAAGTAAACAAACTAAAAACACTTGGATTGTCTAAAAAATATCACAAGTTGACACATATATTGACAAGTATTAAACTAGTGATGACAATATATTTAATTAGCTAATCTTATTAATTTTTCATTTCAAAACTTTAAATACCCTAAAAATAATATAAAAAATAAATATTATCCGAGACTATTAAAATAGCCTATATTACCATAGCTGCAAATATGTAATTTTCTATGTAAAAACATGTATAATTTTCTAATTACAAGCAAGTTCAAAATAAAATACTAATGAATGGATTAAGGCTTTATGAAATAAAAATTCTGGAGGTGTTTAAGTGAAGTCTCTTGAGGAACTTAAAAGGCTTAGAGAGGAAACTATCGAAAGGGTTGAGCTTAGAAACAGCAAGGAAGGAATTAGAATTGTAGTAGGCATGGCAACTTGTGGAATATCCGCAGGAGCAAGACCTGTACTTATGACGCTAATTGAAGAAGTAAATAAGAGAAAGCTTAAAGATGTAACTGTATCTCAAACCGGATGTATAGGTGTTTGTAGATTAGAGCCTATAGTGGAAATCTACAAGAAAGGCGAAGGAAAAACAACCTATGTTGATGTAAATCCAGAAAAAGCAAAACAAATAGTGGCTGAGCACATAGTTAATGGTAAAATAATAACAGAATATACAATAGGAAATTATGAAAATAAAGAATCTTAGTTTAATATAAGGGGGCATTAAATCAAATGAATTATTTTAGGTCACATGTGCTAATTTGTGGGGGAACTGGCTGTACTTCTTCTAAATCTGATTTGATTGAGGAAAAATTCAATGAATTACTAACAGATAAAGGCTTAAACAATGAAATAAAAGTCGTGAGAACAGGATGTTTTGGTCTTTGTGAGGCTGGGCCTATAGTCATAATCTATCCAGAAGGTGCATTTTACAGTCATATTAAAGTAGAAGATGTAAAAGAAATTGTAGAAGAACATTTATATAAAGGAAGAATAGTAAAAAGATTATTATATAAACACTCTGTAGAGGATGATGTTATAAAATCTATAAATGAAATAGGCTTTTATAAAAAGCAAGTGAGAGTAGCATTAAGCCATTGCGGAGTAATAAACCCTGAAGATATTACTGAATATATAGCATATAACGGATACGAGGCATTAGGTAAGGTTCTTACAGAAATGACTCCTGATGAAGTTATAAATACAATTAAGGCTTCAGGTCTTAGAGGAAGAGGAGGCGGAGGCTTCCCTACAGGATTAAAATGGGAGTTTACTGCAAAGGCCAATGGTAACAAAAAATATGTATTGTGCAATGCAGATGAAGGTGACCCAGGAGCATTCATGGATAGAAGTATATTAGAAGGAGATCCTCATGCTGTTATTGAAGCCATGGCAATAGCAGGATATGCAATAGGGGCAGATGAAGGATATATATATATTAGGGCAGAGTATCCTATAGCAGTAAAAAGGCTTGAAATTGCAATTAAACAAGCAAAGGAATATGGATTATTAGGCAGAAATATATTCCATACAGATTTCAGCTTTGATTTAGAGATAAGATTAGGAGCAGGTGCTTTTGTTTGTGGTGAAGAAACTGCATTAATAGCCTCCATTGAGGGAGAGAGAGGTATGCCTAGAAACAAACCTCCATTTCCTGCAAATAAAGGACTTTGGCAAAAACCTACCTTAATAAACAATGTTGAAACCTATGCGAATATTCCTAAAATAATACTTAATGGAGCAGATTGGTTTAATGAAATAGGCTCTGAAAAATCACCAGGAACTAAGGTTTTTGCATTAGGTGGCAAAATAAATAATACTGGGCTAGTTGAGATTCCAATGGGAACAACCTTAAGAGAGGTTATTTATGATATAGGTGGCGGAATACCTAATGAAAAGAAATTTAAAGCAGTACAAACAGGAGGACCATCAGGTGGATGTATTACAAGTGATCATTTAGATGTACCTATAGAATATGAGACACTTATTGCGCTTGGCTCTATGATGGGCTCAGGTGGTATGATAGTAATGGATGAGGATACCTGCATGGTAGACATTGCAAGGTTCTTCCTTGATTTTACAGTAGATGAATCCTGTGGCAAGTGTACACCATGTAGAGAGGGTACAAAAAGAATGCTTGAAATATTAGAAAAAATAACTAGAGGAGAAGGAGAGCCTGAAGACTTAGAAAAACTTGAAAGCTTAGCTGAAACCATTAAGGCTGCGTCTCTATGTGGCTTAGGTCAAACTGCACCTAACCCAGTATTATCTACTCTTAGATATTTTAGAGATGAGTATGAAGCACATGTTTATGAAAAAAGATGTCCAGCAGGGGCATGTCAAGAATTACTACAATACTTTATTACAGATAAATGTATTGGATGTACAAAATGTGCTAGAAGTTGTCCTGTATCATGTATTTCTGGAAAAGTTAAAGAGCTTCATGTAATAGATCAAGAGAAATGTATTAAATGTGGAGCTTGTCAAGCAGCATGTCCTGTAGATGCAATAATTAAGAAGTAAATAATAGGGGGATAAAAAATGGGCTATGTTACATTGATGATAGATGACCAGAAGGTCACGGTTGCAGATAACCTTACTGTCCTACAAGCTGCTGAAAAGCTTGGCATTGAAATTCCAGCTCTTTGCTATGATCCAGAGCTTGAAATAGTTTCATCATGTAGGCTGTGCATTGTAGATATAAAAGGAAATCCAAAGCTACAAACATCATGCTCTACACCTGTATCTGAAGGCATGGTAGTATATACAGAAAGTGAAAAAGTAATAAAGATGAGAAAAACCATACTTCAGCTTTTATTAGACAATCATCCTAATGATTGCTTAACCTGTCAAAAAGCAGGCGAGTGCTTATTACAAAAGTATGCATATAGATATGATGTAAAATTTAGAGAACATAGTGGAGAGAGAAGGAAAGAAATAATAGACACTTCAAGTCCTTATATATTAAGGGATGGAAGCAAGTGTATACTTTGTGGTAAATGTGTAAGAACATGTGCAGAAGTATCTGACAGGCAAGTGCTGTCATTTGCAGAGAGAGGCTTTGATACAAGAATAGTAGCAGATGCAGACTTCAGCCTAGAGGAATCAAAATGTGTTTCATGTAATAGATGTGTAGCAGTATGTCCTACAGGGGCACTAATAGACAGAAGAGCTTCTTTTAAAGGAAGAGTATGGGAGCTAGATGCAAAAGATGTAAAATGCAAAAGCTGTGATTATGGTTGTGACTTTGAAGTCATAAAAAGGGACAAAAAAAGTGTTGGTGTTAGGGCTAAAAAACCTGGAGAGGGTAGACCTTTATGCTTAAAAGGTAGATTGACTACAGAGCTACTTTACAACGATAATATAGATAAGCCTTATAAAAAACAAGATGGAAGGTTCATTGAGACTAGCTGGAATGATGCATTAGAGCTGACAGATATTATAGAAAAAATAGATTTATTCGAAAGAAAAAAAGTTTAGGGGGATAGGATATGGTTAGTATTAATATAAACGGGAAAAGCCATAAGGTAGCAGAAAACCAGACAATACTTCAGATTTGTAACCAAGTCGGTATAAATATACCAACCCTCTGTCATGATGAAAGGTTAGAGCCCCATGCTGCATGCAGATTATGCGTAGTAGAGATAGAAGGCAGAAGAAGCCTTATGACGGCTTGTTCTACTAAAGCAGAGGAAGGTATGGTCATAAACACCCATAGCGAAAAAGTTATAAGAGCAAGGAAAGACGTCCTAGATTTGATGGTTTCAAATCATCCGCTTGATTGCTTAACCTGTGAAAAATCTGGAGACTGTGCCCTACAAGATTATTGCTATGAATATGGCATAACAGAAGGTAGCTTTAGAGGTGCTAAAAAAAGTTATCCTATAGATAGCTCTAATCCTTTTTACTATAGTGATCAAAACAAATGTATACTTTGTGGTAAGTGTGTACGAGTATGTTCTGAGCTACAGGGAACTAATGCTATTGGATTAAGCGATAGAGGCTTTATTACAAAGGTAGCAACACCCTTTGATGAAGGGCTATCTAATTCTGTATGTGTTTCATGTGGAAACTGTGTTTCTGTATGCCCCGTCGGGGCATTAATGCCAAAATCAAAAGAAAAGTTTAGAATTTGGGAAACAAAAAAGGTCAGAACAACCTGCTCTTATTGTGGTGTTGGCTGCCAAATAGATTTATTAGTAAAGGGTGATAAGGTAGTAGGAGTAGAGCCAGGAAAAGGACCATCAAACAATGGTTTGCTGTGCGTTAAAGGAAAATTTGCATACCCATTTATAAATCATCCTGACAGATTGAAAACTCCCCTCATAAAAAGATATGGTGTATTTGAAGAAGCAACGTGGGAAGAAGCATATAGTTTAATTGTAAGCAAAGTAAGGGAAATAAAAGAAGGAAATGGATCAGACGCATTTGCAGGTCTTACGTCTGCAAGATGTACTAATGAAGAAAATTATCTGTTCCAAAAGCTTTTTAGAGCAGTAATAGGTACAAATAATGTAGATCACTGTGCTCGACTCTGACACTCCTCAACAGTTGCAGGGCTTGCAACTACACTAGGAAGCGGAGCTATGACAAATAGCATAGAAGAAATACTAAACACAGACGCTATGTTTGTTATAGGGTCTAATACTACTGAGAATCATCCTGTAATAGGGACAATGATTAAGCGAGCAAAGAAAAAAGGAGCTAAGCTTATTGTAGCAGACCCTAGAAGAATAGAGCTAGCTAATTATGCAGATGTGTTTCTTCAAATTAAACCAGGAACCAATATAGCATTGTTAAATGGTATTATGAATGTAATTATTGAAAGGGGATTGCAGGATAAGGCTTATATAGAAGAAAGAACAGAAAACTATGAAGAGCTAGAAAGGGCTGTAAAAGACTATACACCTGAGGTAGTAGCTGAGATTTGTGGTGTAGCTGCAGAAGATATTATTAAAGCAGCCTTAATATATGGAGAAGCAGATAAAGCAGGAATATATTATGCTATGGGAGTAACTCAGCATACTACAGGAACCCATGCTGTAATGTCCATATCAAATTTAGCATTACTTTGTGGAAATGTGGGAAAGGAATCTGCAGGAGTAAATCCACTTAGAGGACAAAATAATGTGCAAGGTGCTTGTGATATGGGTGGTTTACCAGCAGATTTGCCAGGATACCAAAAAGTATTTAAGCCAGAGGTAGTGGAAAAGTTTGAAAAAGCTTGGAATGTAAAGCTACCAACTAAAATTGGTTTAACAATCCCAGAGATATTAGATGAAGCGGACAAAGGAAATATAAAATTTTTATATATAATGGGAGAAAACCCAATGGTATCCGATCCAGATATTAACCATGTTAGAAAATCTCTAAAAAGCTTAGACTTTTTAGTTGTACAGGATATTTTCTTAACAGAAACTGCAGAGCTTGCAGATGTAGTATTGCCTGCTGCATCTTTTGCAGAGAAGGATGGGACCTTCTCTAATACAGAGAGAAGAGTGCAAAGAGTTAGAAAAGCAATAAAGCCTGTTGGAGATTCGAAGCCAGATTGGCAAATAATAATGGAGCTTATGAATAGATTAGGATATACTAAAAGGTATAATCATCCATCAGAGATAATGGAGGAAATAAGTGGTGTTACTCCTCAATATGCAGGAATAAGGTATGAAAGATTAGAGGAAGAAGGCATACAATGGCCTTGCCTAGATGAAAACCATCCAGGAACTATATATCTTCACAAGGCTTCAATAGCGAGAGGAAGAGGCTTGTTTATGCCAATAGAATATACCATAAGCGCAGAAACCACAGATGCAGAGTATCCATATATATTTACAACAGGAAGAATACTATATCATTATCATACTCGAACTATGACAGGAAGAGTTGAGGGATTAAACCAAATATCTTCTGAGTCCTATGTGGAAATAAATGAAATAACAGCCATGAAATTAGGAATAGCTCATGGGGAAAAAATAAAATTATCTTCAAGAAGAGGAGAAATAATTACTACTGCCAGAATTACTGATATAATAGAAGAAGGAGTATTGTTTATGCCTTTCCACTTTGCAGAAGGTGCAGCTAATTATTTAACAAATACTCAATTAGACTCAATAGCAAAGATTCCAGAGCTTAAGGTAGCTGCTGTAAAAATTCAAAAGTTAGGGAGCTGATTTTGTGAAAAAGTATGAACAGATTATGAGATACGCAATGCAGATGGAACTGGACGGATATAATTTTTTTAAAGAAAAAGCTGAGAAGTTTAGTAATCCAACAACAAGAAAGCTTTTCTTGGATTTGGCAGAAGTAGAAATGGATCATTTTTACTTTATAAAAGACCAGCTTGATGAATACTTGGAAACAGATTCATTTAAAATAGACCATGAGCATTTTAAAAGGGATGAAAGCAGTATCTTTGAATCTAGAGAAAAGTCAGAGCATATAGCTGAAACCTTAAAAGAATCCGATATACCAGACATAACTATACTTAGAATGGCGTATTTAATTGAAAGAGATTATGCAGAGTTTTATAGAAAAGCAGCGGAAAAAGCAGATGATGAAATTGCAAAGGCTATGTTTGAAAAGCTAGCAGAATGGGAAGATGGTCACGAAAGACTTTTCAAGTCAGAATATGAAAGAAGAATGGAAGAATACATGAATCTTCCTTGGGGAGGATAGGATGTTTAAGGTTGGAGTAATAACAGCAAGTGATAAGGGCTCAGCTGGAGAAAGAGAAGATTTAAGTGGCAAGGCTATTATTGACATACTAGAAGGAAAAGGCTATACAATTGAGAAATACATTGTTTTACCAGATGACGAGGATTCCTTATCTAGTGAAATGATTTACATGTCAGATGAATTAAAAGTAGACTTAATATTGACAACAGGAGGAACAGGCTTTAGCAAGAGAGATGTGACTCCTGAATCAACCATCAAGGTATGTGACAGAATGGCACCAGGAATTGCAGAGGCTATGAGATACTATAGTTTAAGTATTACGCCAAGAGCCATGTTATCTAGAGCAGTATCTGGCATAAGAAAAGATACTCTCATAATAAATTTGCCAGGAAGTCCAAAGGCCGTAAAAGAATCCCTAGAATATATAATCAGTAGCATTCATCATGGTCTTGAAATACTAACTGGTAGAACAGGTGAATGTGCTAGATAGGTGATGTATATGAAAAGATATGGAGCTGCTGTTATATTAGCAGGAGGAAAAAGTGCCAGAATGGGCTTTGACAAGCAGCTAATAAAAATCAATGAAAGAAGACTTATGGATAGCCTAATCAATAAATTAAGGCAGGAATTTCATGAGATTATTATAGTGACTAATAAGCCAGAGTACTATATAGGACTTAGCGACAAAATAACAAGTGATATAATAATAGGAAAAGGTCCTTTAAGCGGAATACATGCAGGACTAATGGAAGCTTCTAGTGAGCTTGTATATTTTATTGCCTGTGATATGCCTAATATTAACCTTGAGTACATTAGATATATGAAGGAGAGTGTTAGAGATACAGAGCCTATGGCTTGTATTACAAGATTTGGTCAATGGATTGAGTCCTTTAATGCTTTTTATTCAAAGAATATGATTAGTGCTATAGAAGAACATTTACAAAATCATAATATATCAATAAATTCACTGCTAAGCAAGGTAGAGGTCCATTATATTAGTGAGTCAGAGGCTAGAAGCTTTAGCCCAAGCTGGGATATGTTTCTAAATCTTAATACTAAAGAAGACTTAAACCATTTTATAAATAATATAGCTAATAAATATTGAGGTAGAAAAAATGGAGGATATAAAGGGAGTAGATATATTAAGAATAAAGGGTGACAATATTTCTGAGGAAGAAGATGTAGTAATTATTGAATATCCCTTTACAATATTCTTAGATGATGAGGAGATTATAACTCTTCTATGTAGTCCAAAGTCACTTGAATACTTAACTTTAGGCTTCCTACAATCTGAGGGCTTCATTAATTCCACAGAAGACATAGTTAGCCTGCGAATAGATGATAAAAAAGGCTTTTCTTATGTTTATACTAAGGACAAGAAGACATTAAGTCATAAGCTACATGGTAAAAGAACTATAACTTCAGGATGTGGAAAAGGTACTTTATTTTATAATGTAATAGATTCCTTTAAATCAAAAAAAGTAGATAGTAGCATCTCAATTAAGCTAAAGGATATAAAAGTACTTGTTAAAGATTTCAATAAGAGCTCAGAGCTTTTTCTAAGTACTGGTGGGGTTCACAGCTGTGCATTATGTAGCTCGAAAAAGATAATCATATTTGAAGAGGACATAGGAAGACATAATGCATTAGATAAGGTACTAGGAAAAGCATTAGTTGAAAACATTGAGTTAAATGATAAAATATTATTGACAAGCGGAAGAGTATCATCTGAAATTCTTATAAAAACTGCAAAAAGAGGAATACCTGTTTTAGTATCTAGATCTGCTCCTACAAGCTTATCTGTTGATATGGCAAAAGAGCTTAATATCACCCTTATTGGTTTTGCTAGGGGCGAAAAAATGAATATCTACTCAAATTTTCCGAGCTTAATCTTCTAAAGCAATGGCTATGAAGACAAGCCTATGGGTATAAGGAGAAATCCTTATGCCTCCCGTATTTGGAAAGGAAAGTTTTAAACTGTGGACAATATAAACATATCTGTCTCCAGCTTAGAGCAGTCCTTTTGGGCTGTTTTTTTTATGACCTAACCCGATTTCCTGAATGTATTTTTCAGGAAATCGTTGGTAGGTCAAACGCAACGAGAACCAAATTTATGTGAGCGATAGCGAGCAAATAAATTTGTGTTTCGAGACTGCGGGAAATGCCTAACCCGATTTCCTGAATGTATTTTTCAGGAAATCGTTGGTAGGTCAAACGCAACGAGAACCAAATTTATGTGAGCGATAGCGAGCAAATAAATTTGTGTTTCGAGACTGCTAAATAATCCAAAAACAGATCTCTTAAAAAGGAGGAGTATTAAAATGAAAAGGTTTTTAGTAATTGCTTTAGGTGTATTACTTGTATTTACCTTGCTAGTTGGATGTTCTTCAAAAAAAGAAATTATTCTTTCAACTACAACTAGTACACAAGACAGTGGCCTTTTAGACTTTCTGATTCCTAAGTTTACAAAAGATACAGGAATAGAAGTTAAGGTCATTGCAGTAGGTACAGGAAAAGCCCTTCAAATGGGTAAGGATGGAGAAGCAGATGTACTACTTGTTCACGCTAAAGCTTCAGAAGAAGAATTCGTAAACGAAGGACATGGTTTAGAAAGAAAAGATGTTATGTATAATGATTTTATCTTAGTAGGACCAGAGGAAGATCCTTTGAAGCTTAAAGAAAGCTCACCTAATGATATACTTTTAGGCTTAAAAACAATAGCCCAAAATCAATTTAGATTTGTATCAAGGGGTGATGATTCAGGAACTCATAAAAAAGAGCTAGAAATATGGAAGAGAGCAAGCATTGAACCTGAGGGAGATTGGTACATATCAGCAGGAAGTGGTATGGCTGACGTATTAAAAATAGCAAATGAAAAAAAAGGATATACAATTACTGATAGAGCAACATATTTAAGCCTAAGAACAACACTAGACCTTGATGTTATTATAGAAAAAGATGAAAATCTATTTAATCAATATGGTATAATACCAGTAAATCCAGATAAAAACGATAAAATTAACTCAGCAGGAGCAAAAGCTTTTATGGGCTGGATTCTATCTGAGAAGGGACAAAAGCTAATAAGCGAGTTTGGTGTTGAGGAATTTGGAATGCCATTGTTTGTGCCTAATGCTAAATAAAGATTATATGGAGATTTTGTAAATATTTTTGTTGTTGACAATAGCTGCATGCATAGCCTGGTGGGCAGCATGTAGCTATTTTTGTAATGAATGTGAAAGCTTTACTTAAACTTTTCTTAAACATAGAAAGCTGTATTTACTTCATATATAGACAAGGTGGTATTTATGGGATATATTCTAGATGGCTTCAAGGAAGCAGGAAAATTATTAATAAGCCTAGATAGAGAAGTATATAGGATAATTATATTATCTCTTTTTGTGTCAACCACTTCAACTGTTTTATCCTCTATAGTGTCCATACCTTTAGGCATATATTTAGGAATAAAAGATTTTAAAGGCAAGCATGCTTTTTCTAGAATGCTTTACACTTTAATGAGTACTCCCTCTGTAATAGTTGGATTAGTAGTTGCAATTATACTTTCTAGAAGAGGACCATTAGGATTTTTAGATATTCTTTATACACCTACAGCTATGATAATTGCTCAAACTATTTTAGTAACACCTTTAATACTAGGACTTACATATAGTCTTTCTAAAAATAGAGGAAAAGCAATTGAGAAGATAGGAAAAACCTTAGGAGGAGACAAGCTGGACATAATAGTTCTTATTATTAGAGAGCTTAAGACAGAAATTTTAGTAGATGTGGCCACAGCTTTTTCTAGAGCCATATCAGAGGTTGGAGCAGTTATGATAGTTGGAGGAAATATTAAGGGACATACTAGAGTTATTACAACAACTATATCAATGATGAATTCTATGGGAGATTATCCAATGGCAATAGCATTAGGAATTGTTTTATTAACAATTTCCTTTGGAGTAAATAGTATAATATACTCTTATCAAGGAGAGGATTAGCTTGAAAATTTCTTTAAACAATGTAAAGAAATATTATAGAGATAGACTAGTATTAGATATAGAAAAGCTAGAGATAGAGAAAGGCAAAATAACTGGCATAATAGGACCAAATGGCTCTGGAAAAAGCACCCTTCTAAATATTATTTCAGGATTAGATACAGATTATCAAGGAACCATTTGTTATGACCTTGGGGTCATAAACAAAGATATTTATAATAAGATGACCCTAGTATCTCAAAAGCCATATCTTTTTAAAAGAAGGGTTTATGACAATATTGGGTATCCATTAAAGGTAAGGAATATACAAAAAGAAGAAATCAAAAAAAATGTAGATAAAATTATAGATAGATTAGAGATTAAGGATCTGAGAGAAAAAAAAGCTCATTTGCTTTCAGGCGGAGAATCTCAAAAGGTTTCATTAGCTAGAGCTTTAGTGTTTGAGCCAGAGCTATTATTGTTAGATGAGCCTACATCAAATATAGATCCAGAATCAATAAAAATATTAGAGAGAGAAATAGTAAGATTTAATAAAGAAACAGAAGCTACTGTTATTATAGTAACTCATAATTTAGAGCAGTCAGATAGAATATGTGACAAAATTATATATCTTCAAAATGGAAAGGTAGGGCTTTAAAATGGATTTTTTTAATTTAGTTACTGTAGATGAAGGAAGGACAAAAATGCTCCAGGTATTCAAAGATTATAATTTTGGAACAGAAGAAATAAGCTTAATAAATAGCACAAACAGAATACTCTCTGCATCCATCATATCTAAAGAAAATGTACCAGAATTTAATCGTTCCACTGTAGATGGATATGCAATTAAAAGCTCAGACAGCCACGGAGCTAGTGAATCTATGCCAACCTTTTTAAGCCTAATGGGAGAAGTAAAAATGGGGGAAAATGCTGAAACCAGAATATCTAGCGGTGAAGCAACATACGTTCCAACAGGAGGAATGATACCTGCTGGAGCAGATGCAGTAATAATGATAGAAAATGTTGAAAAGCTAGATGATTCTACCTTACTAATATATAAGCCTCTTTCTTATGGAGAAAACATAATACTTAAGGGTGATGACATAAAGGAAGGAGAAAAGATAATAGATAAGGGAAAAAGGTTAACTCCTCAGGATATAGGAGTATTAGCTTCTCTTGGTTTGCAAAGTATTAAAGTTTATAAAAAGCCTAGGTTCTTTATTATCTCCACTGGTGATGAAATCGTAGACATAGATGTTGAGCCAGCCCTAGGTAAGATTAGAGATATTAACAGCTATTCACTATTTTCTCTGATACAAAATCTAGGTGGAGAAGTAGTAGGTAGAACTATTGTGCAAGATAATTTTGGATTACTTAGAGACTGTGTAGATAAGGCACTAGACATATCAGATATAGTATTGATTTCTGGAGGCAGCTCAGTAGGTACTAGAGATTATACTAGTAAGGTAATAGATTCATTTAATGGTAAGGGAGTATTTGTACATGGTGTTTCTATAAAACCAGGCAAGCCTACAATCATAGGTGAAGGAAAGGGTAAGGCAATATTCGGGCTTCCGGGTCATCCTGTGTCCTCAATAATTATATTTAAGGTTTTTGTAGAGCATTTTATTAATAAGCTGATAGATATAAAAGAAAATCAGAATAAAACAACTGCAATAATGGATTTTAATTTTCCTTCTTCACCAGGAAGAGAAACTTATCAGATGGTGAAAATAATAGAAAGAGAAGGAAAGACTTATGCAACTCCTGTCTTTGGGAAGTCAGGCATGATATCATTATTATCAAAGTCTGATGGTTATATTATAATAGAACCACAGGAAGAAGGTATATATAAAGGTGAGGAAAGAGACATATATTTATTATAAATATTGTAGATTGTAGACAAAGTCTCAAGAACCTGGTTCCCTTCAAGTTTTGATACCTTATTAAAATCTAAAATTATAATCCTAAGGCTATATCTTTAGGAAAAGAAAGAGAGGTAAGGCTTTTGAAAAAAGAGGATAGAAACATATATATAGGCAATACAGATGCAGATCAAGCAAAGAGAATGTATTATGAAAAGCTTTATAATGAATTTGAATACGAAAGGATACCAATTGATCAAGGTCTGGGAAGAGTAACATATGAAGCTATATATGCAAAGGTTTCATCACCTCATTATAATGCTGCGGCAATGGATGGAATTTTAGTAAAATCTCAAGATACAGAGGGTGCTAGTGTTGCTAATCCTAAAATATTGGAGCAAGGAAAGGATTTTATTTATATAAATACAGGAAATCCTATAACAGAACCCTATGATTCTGTTATAATGATAGAGGATGTAATAGAAATAGGTGAAGGTAAAGTAAAGATATTAAATGCTACTCATCCTTGGCAGCATATAAGGCCTATAGGAGAAGACATAGTTGCTACAGAAATGATAATTCCATCAAGACATAAAATAAGGCCCATAGATATAGGAGCACTAATTACAGGTGGAATACAAGAGATAAAAGTATATAAAAAGCCAAGAGTTGGTATAATCCCAACTGGAACTGAAATAATAGACGATATAAATAGCTTAACTGTAGGAAAAATACTCGATTCAAACTCAAGAGTGTTTGAAGGATTAATAACTGAATATGGTGGACTGCCAAATAGATATAACCCGATTGAAGATGAATATGACCTACTTAAATCCGCAATATTAAAAGGAATAAATGAAAATGAAATCTTATTAGTAAATGCAGGCTCATCGGCAGGTACAAAAGATTTTACTATGAGGATAATCAAGGAGCTTGGAGAGGTAGTAGTTCATGGCGTTGCATTAAAGCCAGGTAAGCCTACAATTTTAGGAATAATAGAAGGCAAGCCCGTTATAGGAATACCAGGATATCCCGTATCCTCATACTTAGTTTTCGATACTTTTGTTAAGCCATTGATATTAAAATATGCAGGTATGCCTGAGGAAAAGGACCCTATTGTTAAGGCTTTTGTTTCAAAAAGAATAGTTTCATCATTAAAAAACAAGGAGCTAGTTAGAGTAAGCCTAGGATATGTAAATAACAGACTGATTGCTACTCCAATTCCAGGAGGTGCTGGAGTAATCATGAGCTTAGTCAAGGCTGATGGCATAGCAATTATACCACAAAATATAGAAGGTGTAGAAGCGGGAGAAACAGTTGACGTAAAGCTTCTAAAGCCCTTAGATAATGTTAAGGATACTTTAGTATCTATAGGCAGCCATGATCTTATTATGGATATAGTAGGAGATATGATGCCGCTAACCTCAGGTCATGTAGGCAGTATGGGGGGAATATTGGCAATGAAAAGAGGAGATTGCCTAGTATCACCTATTCATTTGCTAGATACAGAAACGGGAGAATACAATATAAGCTATATAAAAAAATATTTCCCGGGAAATAAAATGGCTATAATAAAAGGGGTAAAGAGGCTTCAAGGCTTTATAGTTGAAAAAGAAAATAAAAAAGCTGTAAAGGACTTTGTAGATTTAAAAAGAAAGGATATAGTCTTTGTAAATAGACAAAGAGGTTCAGGTACAAGGATATTACTAGACTATTACCTTAATAAAAACAATATAGACAGCGGAGATATTAAAGGCTATAACAGAGAGATGACTACTCATATGGCTGTGGCCACAGCTGTAAAAACAGGCTCTGCTACAACAGGCCTAGGAATATACTCTGCAGCAAAGGCCCTTGAACTTGAATTTGTAAGTGTAGGCTATGAGGATTATGACTTTTTAGTCACACAAGAATCTTTAGAGGATGATAGAGTAAAAGAATTTATTGAAATCATTAAATCCCATAGATTTAAAGAAAGAATCTTATCTCTTGGAGGATATGAACTAGAGGGAATAGGAGAAGTGATTCTAGTTTAAATATATAAAAGGTAATTCAACGAAAGACTATATAAAGTAGGTGATGAAATGAAGGATGCATACGGTAGAAATATTAATTATCTTCGTATATCCATAACAGACTTATGCAATCTCAGATGTAGATATTGTATGCCGGAAGAAGGAATATGTAAGGTTGAGCATAAGGATATATTATCTCTAGAAGAAATATACCAAGTCGCAAAAACATTTGTTTCACTAGGTGTGAATAAAATTAGGTTAACAGGAGGAGAGCCTTTAACGAGAAAAGGAATAATAGAATTAATCCAAAAAATAGCGGGGCTAGAAGGCGTAAAAGACTTAGCTATGACCACCAATGCTGTTCTCTTAAAAAAATACGCAAGGGATTTAAAGGCAGCAGGGCTGCAAAGACTTAATATTAGCCTAGATACATTAGACGAAAAAAAGTATGCGCAAATAACTAGAGGTGGGAAGCTAAAAGATGTTTTAGATGGTATTGAAGAGGCAAAGGCTGTAGGCTTATTTCCTATTAAGCTAAACGTTGTTTTAATAGGCGGATTTAATGTAGATGAAATAGAGGACTTTGTTAACCTGACTAAAACAGAAGAAATAGATGTAAGATTTATAGAGCTAATGCCTTTAGGGGAAGCATCAAAATGGGCTGAAGAAAACTTCATATCTAATGAGATAATATTAAACAGCGTAAAGGAGTTAACCAAGGCTGAAAATACGGATTTATCATCACCAGCTATTTACTATAGACTTCCAAATGCTAAGGGGAGAGTAGGTATAATAAACCCTATATCATGCAAATTCTGTGACTACTGCAATAGGGTAAGGCTTACTTCTCAAGGAAAGCTAAAACTATGCTTACATTCAAATGAAGAGATAGATATAAAAGACAAGCTTAGGAAAGGCGAAGATATAGGTAAAACTATATTAGATGCAATAAAACAAAAGCCAGAATCACATTATCTAGAGAATGGACAATATATAAATGACAATATGTACCAAATAGGAGGCTAGAAAATGAAGTTTACTCATTTTAATGAAAGCGGCAGGGCTCACATGGTAGAGGTTAGCGAAAAAGAAGATACCAAACGAGTTGCAGTGGCCACAGGATTTATAAAAATGAAGAAAGAAACTATCAGCATGATAAAGGAAGGTCTCATAAAAAAAGGTGATGTACTTTCCGTCGCTCAAATAGGAGGCATAATGGGTGGAAAAAAAACTAGCGATTTAATACCTATGTGTCACAATATATTTTTAACAGGAGCAGACATAAGATTTAATATACTTGATGATTGTATAGAGATAGAATCAGAAGTGAAAACCATAGGGAAAACCGGTGTAGAAATGGAAGCATTAACTGCAGTATCTATAGCTGCTCTTACTATATACGATATGTGTAAAGCGGTTGACAAGGATATGGTGATAAGTGGTATAAAGCTTATTAAAAAAATGGGTGGCAAATCAGGAGAATATATTAGAAAAGAAGATTAAAGCAAAGGGGATATAATCATGAATAAAATAGGAAAGGTTTTAGATATAAACATTAGTGAAACCAAGGGTGTTATTAAAAAGCCTATTGAGGAAGGAATATTTATAGAAGAATTTGGACTTGCAGGAGATGCTCATGCAGGAAAATGGCATAGGCAAGTAAGTCTTCTTGGCATTGAAAGCTTTAACAAAATGGAAGAGCTAGGCATAGAGGGATTAGAGCATGGAAACTTTGCAGAGAATATAACAACAGAAGGAATAATATTATATGAGCTGCCTGTAGGAACAAAGCTTAAAATAGGAGAGACTCTTCAAGAGGTAACTCAAATAGGAAAAGAATGTCACTCAGGCTGTGCAATATCAAAGCAGGTAGGTAAATGTGTTATGCCAAAGGAAGGCATATTTACAAGGGTCATAAAGGGTGGAGTAGTAAGACCTGGAGATATTATAGAGGTACTGTAAAAATGGAGGAAGCTCAAGGCAAATATAATTTAAATGGACAAGTAGTAGATATATGGATTAGTAAAGAAAAGGGAACTCCTAGAGTAGGGGTTAGAGAAGCATTACTAAAAGAAAATCACGGCATAGTAGGAGACGTAAACTCAGGAGATAATGACCGACAGGTCACCCTGCTTACAAAGGAATGCAGAGAAAAAGTAAAAAAACTAAATCTCAAGGGCCTTTGTACAGATAGATTTCATGAAAATATTACTGTTGAAAATATTGATTTATGCAATTTATATACAGGCCAAAGGATTTGCTTAGGTGAGACTGTTCACGAAATTACTCAAATAGGTAAGAAATGCTTTTCTGAATGTAATATTGTGAAAAACGGAGAGACATGTCCTTTATCTAGAGAGGTGGTCTTTACAAAAGTAATAAAAGGCGGAGTAGTAAAAAAAGGAGATATTGTCTACAAAAAAGAAGTAGCATATTAAGCTACTTCTTTCTCTGTTAATTTCTATTTATTAACTATCCGCTGAGGCTGTATATAAACTACATAATATAACAAAGGAATTATTATTGCACCACCTATGATATTTCCAATTGTAGCAGGTATTATATTGTGAAGCCACATTTGCCCCCAGGACAAATCATAGCCTAAAAATTTCGCGAGGGGTAAAAAATACATATTTGCAATACTGTGTTCGAAGCCTAGCATAACAAAAATCATTACAGGAAACCACATTGCTATTATCTTAGAAGCAAAATCCTGTGCTCCATATGCGAGCCATACAGCAAGACAAACTAAAATATTTGCATATATACCTTTAACAACTATTTGAAGTACAGATGCTGACATTTTTCCTGCAGCAATACTAAAGGCTGTTTCAACCATTGGAGTTCCAGGCTTATATGCACCACAATAAACTAATGAAGCAGCAAATATAAGGGCACCAATAAAATTAGAAAAATATACAAGGCCCCAATTTCTAAATAATTGCTTAAATGTTATTTGTCTATCAACAAGAGCCATAGTCATTAGGCAGTTACCTGTAAACAGCTCTCCTCCTGCTAAGACTACTAAAAAAAGACCAATTGGGAAAACAGCACCACCTAGAAATTTGGTTAGACCTATATCGATGCTTGAAAAGGTTTGCATTATAGTTATATCAGCATGTGCGCCAATACTAATATACATTCCAGCAAGTAGGCCTAATATAATAGTGTTGATAGTAGAATTATTGGCTTTTTTAACCCCTGTAACAAGAGTAGTCTCAGCAATTTCTCCTGCTGATAGAAATCTCTTATTCATAAAATATCCTCCTGAAAAGTTAATTATTTAACTATCACTATATGAGAATATAGCATATAACTAATCTATAAACAAGCAAAATAAATAAAGAATCTAAATTATTTATATAAGTAAAATGCTTAATAAAATCTAAATAATAATCTAATCTTTATTCTTCTTTCAGTATGATGTTTAAAAGGAGAGCAACTATAGTTCCTGTACTAATTCCAGAAGAAAATAGGCTTTTTAGAATACTAGGTAAATTTCCTAAAAAATCAGGTCTTACAGTTGTTCCAAGACCTAATGCAACAGAAATTGCAATGATTAACAGGTTACGGTTGTTTGCTTTAACTCTACCTAAAGTCTTTATACCAGAAGCAGCTACTACACCAAACATTACAATACCAGCTCCTCCTAATACAGGATTAGGCATTATTGCTATTAAGGTACTAAATTTAGGAAATAGACCAAGTAGCATTAAAAGTATACCCGCTATTACAATTACAAATCTACTTGCAACTCTGGTTAAAGGAATAAGTCCTACATTCTGGCTAAAGGATGTATTGGCACCAGCACCGAAAAAGCCTGCTATAAAGCTTCCTAAGCCGTCTGCTAGCAGTCCCGCACTAAGCTGGTCACTAGTAAGCTCTACTTCAGAAGCTTCTCCTATAGCTATTAGACATCCCACAGTTTCAATAGATGTAACTAAATATGCAGCTATAAAAGGAATAACGTAAGTGGGATTAAAGTCAATTCCATACTTGAATAAGGTAGGAAGCTCTATCCAGCCAGCTTCAACTACAGGAGTAAAATCAAGCATTCCTAAAGGATAGCTGATTATATACCCTACTATTATACCAATTAATATTGAAGCGCTGCTTATGAGACCTTTTCCATATCTATTCAATAAAACAATTACTAGCAATACAATAATAGCTACTCCAATATTTGCAAGACTACCATAGTCAGCAGAGCCAACTCCACCTGCAGCCCAATCCATTGAAACTGGTAATAAAGTTAAACCAATTAAAGTAACTACTGTTCCAGTAACAACTGGAGGGAAGTATTTCATTAGTGGTTTTAAGAAGCGGCTAATAATCATTTCAATAAAAGACCCTAATATTGTAGCACCAAAAATCCCTGGCAGTCCAGCTATAGATCCTACTGCGATAGAAGGACCAACAAAAGTAAAATCAGTTCCCATTATACATGGAACTCTTGCTCCGATTTTCCAAAAACCTCGTGCTTGTATAAAAGTAGCAATACTAGCAACAAAAATAGCTGCACTTACAAGGAAAGCAGTATCTTGGATTGGAAGCTTCAATGCACCAGCTATAACTAAAGGAACTGCAACTATTCCTCCAAAAGCGGCTATAATATTTTGAAAACCAAGAAGAATAGATACTGAAATAGGTGGTTTATCATCAATTCTGTAAAGCAATCCAGATGTACTTTTCATATCCTGCCTTTGATTATCTTTTCTTGAGCTCATCTGTAAGCAATCCTCCTTTAATATATATATTTATTAGTATTTGAAATATTTATAAAAAGAAAACGCTTACCTTCTTTTACTAAAGCAAGGAAAGACAATATTATTAAGGAGTATTAGCTTCAAGCTAGTCAAGTCAATGCTTATAGTGATTAATTTTTTGGAAAAAGAGAGTATTTTAAAGAAATTAGTTATGAAAATTATACATAGACTTTGATTATGAGTTATGATAAACTATGAATAAATTGTAGTAATCTAATAAACAATATAAAATAAATACATAATATCTAAGGAGGAATAAGATGTTAGTTGAAAAGACTGTTAAGGATTTTGTTGCTGCTGTAGCTAGTAAAGATCCAGCTCCAGGTGGCGGAAGTGTATCTGCTTTAGCAAGTGGCTTAGGAGCTGCATTGACTTCAATGGTTGGTAACTTGACAATAGGAAGAAAAGCTTATAATGCCTTAGAAGAAGATCAAAAGGCTATAATTGACAGAAACTTCGAAAAAGTTGGAAGACATATTCAAAGATTAAACGAGTTAATCGATGAAGACACAACCGCATTTAACGATTACATGGACGCAATGAAGCTTCCAAAAGAAACAGATGAAGAAAAGGCTACTAGAAAAGCTGCTATGGAAGAAGCACTAAAAAAAGCTATGGAAGTTCCTCTAGATGCAGCTAAAGAATCTCTTGAAGTACTAAAGCTTCAAAAAGCATTTGGCTTATATGGCAATCCAAATGCCATAACAGACGTTGGCGTAGGTGCATTACTTGCATGTGCAGGGTTAGAAGGGGCATTGTTTAATGTATTAATCAATCTAGGTGGAATAAGCGACCAAGCCTTTGTTGCCGAAATTAAAAAAGAATGTGAAGCATTACTTAAAGAAGGTAAAGAGCTTAAAGAAGAAACATTAAAAATAGTGTACGAAAAATTACAATAATTATTAGGGCTTTTAGGTAGGGGGGTTATTTATTGACCTCCTTATCTTGTATTTATTTAAAATAACCTAACCTTTATTTAGGAGAGGATAAAAATGGGTAGACAAAATGGAATTACTATAGAAGATGCTTTAAACATGGAATATATGAAAAACTGCAAGCTGGTAGCAGGGTTTAAAGGCATTAGAAATACTATATCAAAGGTTAATGTTATGGCTGACCCTGATATACTAAGCTGGGTAGATGAAGGTGAATTGCTTTTAACTACTGCATATTCATTTAAGAAAGATAATATAGAAGAACAAAAGAATCTTATTAGAGAATGCTCTAAAAAAAAGCTGGCAGGCATAGGTATAAAAATTTATCCATATTTAAATGAACTTCCAGAGGAAGTAATTAAATTAGCAGATGATTTAAATTTTCCAATCATAGATTTACACTACTCAATACCACTTTCTGATATAATGACTCCTTTATTTAATGAAATATTTAATAGACAATCCTATCTATTAAAGAAAATAGAAAAAATCTATGAACAATTTATGGATGCTATGCTTAAAGGGGCAAACTCAAATCAAATTACTAAGCTAATAAGTGATAGCGTAAAAAATCCTGTTTATGTGAAGTTTGAATTTCCAGAAGAAACTATAGTACAGTTTGATTATGTAGATGACTCAATAAAAGAGCTTCTATTAGAGAATGCGACTAAGTTTTTTGATCCTAATATAGATAGGTCAAAGGAAAAAAAATTAGAAGAAAGTAATGAGCTAATAGGTGGTAAATACATAAAAAGAATGATTTTGCCTATAGTTGCTAAGGATAGTATATATGGGCATATAGTTGCATGGTCTATTAATACACCTTTAGGTGGCTATGATTTATCTGTTCTTGAAATTGCCTCAACTACTATGGCACTTGAAATACTTAAAGCTCTTTCTGTTAGAGAAGTAGAGAATAGATACAAATCTGAATTTTTAGAGGATTTAATATCTCTTGAGGATAGAAGAGTGGAAAAGGCCATAGAGAGAGCTTCTTTTTTCAATATAAACAAAAAAGATAGGTTTTTAAGCATAACACTAAAGATAAAGAGCAAAGAAGAGAATTTAAGTAAAGTAGATATTACTTCGGGAGAAATGCAGCATTACATAACAAAAATTCATGATTTAATAGATAGAAACATAATTAAACAATTTGGAATTAATGGTATAGTAGTAAGTAAAACTGAACGGATACAAATCCTATTATCATTAAAAAAAGATACAAAGCTAGATATTTTAATAGAAGAAATAAATAAGAAGTTTCAAGAGATAATTGAAAAATTCAACAATTTGGATTTTAGAATAGGTATCGGAAGACCTTATGAAGGCTTAGAGAACTTTAATAACAGCTATCTTGATTCGGTAAAAGCCATAAGTACTGGAAAGATATTGAATCAAAATGCTATTACAAGCTTTGAGCATTTAGGAATATTTAAAATATTATGTCAAGATAATATAGAAGATGAATTGATAAAATTCTATAACACAACACTAAAGCCACTAGTTGAGTATGACGAAAAAAAGTCAACAGAGCTAGTTAAAACTCTAGAAGCCTTTTTTGAAAACAATGGGAATTTAAAGAAAATGTCAGACTTTCTATATACACATTACAATACAGTACTATATAGAATACAAAGGATAAATGAAATAACTAAAATGAGCCTAGAAAATCCTAGTGATAGATTAAACCTAGAAATTGCTCTGAAAATTAAACAGCTACTAAAAAAATAAAGCGGCCAAATAGTGGCCGCTATTACTCTTCTAACAACGCAACTGCACGAATTGGGGAGCCAGTACCTCCACGTATTCTTAAAGGAAGTCCAAAGTACAAGAAACGCTTATTAACAACCTTATCTAAATTGCAAAGATTTTCTGTGTTAGTAATATTATATTCACCACAAACCAAGTGCCCAGAAAAATTCAAATCATCAGGAGTTTGATCTATAGCAGGTGCATCCACACCTATATTTACAACTCCTTGCTCAGCAAGCCACTTTGCAGCATCATAGCTTAATCCAGTATAGTAGTTTTCATACGCTGGCGTACCATAGCTTCTGTTATATAAGCCAGTATACATAAGGAATATATCTCCTTTTCTAATTTCCTGTCCAGATTTAGCCAAAGCTTGCTTTAAGTCTTTAACCTCTATGTAATCAGGATATCTTATGTGAGTTAAATCTACACATATAGCACTTCCATAAAAGCACTCTATTGGCATTTCGATAATATCAGCACCACCTGGCTTGAATTCTAAAACAGCATCACTATGAGTACCGCAATGCTCACTCATAAGAATGTTTCTAGCATAAAAACCTAAAGTTGGGCTTCCTGTGGCTTTTTGATTTTGCTCATGTGTTTGATTTGTCATAATAAAGGTTTTTTGATGGATACCATATAAAGGCATTCCCTCATAAATATCTTGGGTCAAATCAATAAGCTTTAAACTCATTATTAACACTCCTTCCTTTAATTATAATTTACTTGTACTTATTTTATTAACTACCCATAGAAATAAAAATCCAACAGTTATTTTAACTAAATAATGGGTAAAAAATATAGCAGATCATTTGTATCTAATATTAGGAAATAGCACATAATATTTTGAGAGATATTAATCTTTTTTTTATTATAACATAATTACGTTATTTTACTCTCTTTTAGATAAGATACTTATATTTTACCATTCAATCCTATTATACATTTAAATATATAATAATGGTTCATTGATTATTAACAAAAAAATAGAACAGATAAATTAATTAAGGATTGATGGTGCAGAAAACAACGAAAAAAATCAAAAAATTTAGAAGGATAAACGCATAGAAGAAAAACCTTAGTTTAAGGCCAGATTCAGGTTGTCAATGTTATACAAAATTCCTTGCAAAAATTTGTTTAAAAATACTAATGATTTATATAAAACCAACAAAGGTAAATGACTAATGTTTATGGTATTATAAATTTAAAGGAGATAAGATTACAGCATTTGGATAAAAAACAACTATTAAAATTAATAATTATTAAAATGTTGTTTAAATAAATAAGGAGGAATGTAAATGTCTGCAGAAAAACAGTATATCTTAGCAGTACCTAATTTTAGTGACGGAAGAAGAAAAGAAGTAATTGAAGCAGTTGTAGAAGAAGTTAGAAAGGTAGAAGGTGTAAAGCTAGTAAGCTATGAACCAGAGCATGACTTTAACAGAACAGTTGTTACAATTATAGGAGAACCAGCACCGCTAAAAGTAGCACTTCTTAATATGGCTGCAAAATCCATAGAACTAATCAATATGGAAGAGCAAAAAGGAACACATCCAAGAATAGGCTCACAAGACACTATACCTCTATTCCCATTCAAAAATATTACAGTAGAAGAATGTGTAAAGCTAGCAGAAGAAATAGGACATGAGTTACATGAAAAAACAGGAGTACCTGTATTCTTTGCAGCTGAAAATGCGAGAACAGAAGAAAGAAAAGCCTTAGCTTTTATTAGAAAAGGACAATATGAAGGATTAAATGCTTTATTAAAAGAAATAAAAGATGATGAATCAAGAAAAGTAGAATATGAATCAAGAAAACCAGACCTAAGCAAGGATGGCTTACTAAGTGACAAAGCAGGAGCTACAATAGTAAGTGCAGAAGCTGAAGGGCTGACAGCATATAATGTGTTTTTAGCAACAGAAAATCTAGAAATAGCAAAGAAAATAGCTAAAGCAGTTAGAGGACCAAGTGGTGGATTCTCAACAACAAGAGCAGTCGGAATCAAGTTCCCAGAAAGAGAAGGAGTAGTAGTATCGGTAAATATGTTTGATTGCCAAAACACTCCAATGTATAGAGTGTTTGAGTTAGTAAAACAAGAAGCAGCAAGATATGGAATACCAGTAACAGGCTCAGAGGTAGTAGGGCCAATAAAGCTTGAATATATTATAAATTCATTAGAATACTACTTAGGATTAGAAGGATTTAGAAGAGACCAAATATTAGAAACACATTTAATGGAGTAATTAAACTCCTTTAGTTAAGGGTACAATCTCGGTTCCATAGGATAATATAAAAAGAAATATAGTAAATATAGAAAATAAACCTGAGGAGGAGAAAGCTTAGTGAAAACAGATGTTCAAATAGCACAAGAAGCTACAATGAAGCCTATATCAGAAGTGGCAGAAAGCATAGGACTATTAGAAGATGAGTTAGAGTTATATGGAAAGTATAAAGCAAAAGTATCATTAGGGGTATTTGACAGACTAAAGGACAAACCAGATGGAAAATTAATATTAGTAACAGCGATAAATCCTACTCCAGCGGGAGAAGGTAAGACAACAACAAACATAGGCTTAAGCATGGGTCTTAACAAATTAGGTAAAAAAACTATAACAGCATTAAGAGAACCATCTTTAGGACCATCTTTTGGAGTAAAGGGTGGAGCAGCAGGTGGAGGATATGCACAAGTAGTTCCAATGGAGGACATAAACCTACACTTTACAGGAGACTTCCATGCAATTACATCAGCACATAGCTTACTAGCTGCATTACTAGATAACCATATACATCAAGGAAACGCACTTAACATAGACACAAGAAGAATTGCATGGAAAAGAGTAGTTGATATGAACGACCGTGCACTAAGAAATATAGTTATTGGCTTGGGCGGAAGAACAGAAGGCGTTCCAAGGCAGGATGGATTTGACATAACAGTAGCATCAGAGATAATGGCTATCTTATGTTTAGCTAATGATTTAGACGATTTAAAAGAAAGATTAGGTAACATGGTGGTAGCATACAATCTAGAGGGAGAGCCAGTAAGAGCAAAAGACTTAGAAGCAACTGGAGCTTTGGCACTAATATTAAAAGATGCAATAAAACCAAACCTAGTGCAAACTCTTGAGAATACACCAGCATTAATTCACGGAGGTCCATTTGCCAATATTGCTCATGGATGTAACAGCATATTAGCAACTAAAATGGCATTAAAGCTAGGAGACTATGCAGTTACAGAAGCAGGATTTGGTGCTGACCTAGGTGCAGAAAAGTTCTTCGATATAAAATGTAGATTTGCAGGCTTAAAACCAGCGGCAGCAGTAATAGTAGCTACAGTAAGAGCATTAAAGATGCATGGAGGAGTAGCAAAAGCTGACCTAGGTACAGAAAATCTAAATGCATTAGAGAAAGGATTAGAAAACCTAGAAAAACACATAGAAAACGTAGGGAAGTTTGGAGTTCCATCAGTAGTAGCAATAAACAAATTCCCGACAGATACACAGGCAGAGCTGGACCTAGTATTCCAAAAGGTAAAAGCTCTAGGAGCAGAGGTAGCAATATCAGATGTGTGGGCAAATGGTGGAGAAGGTGGAGTTGAACTAGCTAAAAAGGTAATAGAAGTAGTAGAAAGTAAAGAATCAAACTTCAAAACATTATACGATGTTGAGCTACCAATAAAAGAAAAAATTGAGAAAATAGCAAAAGAAGTATATGGTGCTGACGGAGTTACATTTACAAAAGGTGCAGAAAAAATGATAAAGACACTAGAGGGACTAGGATTAGACAAGATGCCTATATGTATGGCAAAAACTCAATACTCTTTATCAGATGATGCATCATTGTTAGGAAGACCATCAGGATTTAATATAACTGTAAGAGAATTAAGATTGTCAGCAGGTGCAGGATTTATAGTAGCACTTACAGGAGAAGTTATGACAATGCCAGGATTACCAAAAGTACCAGCAGCAAATAAAATGGATATTCTTCCAGATGGTACCATAGTTGGATTGTTCTAAAAAATATTGACAAACTAGGAGAGTTAGACTCTCCAGTTTGTTAAAAAACGTGAAAACGATATCAAGCTGTAAATTACAATAAAAAGGAGGAAAAAAAGATGTATGATATGATTCTTAAAAATGCTAGAATACCTCAAGGGGACAATACTGTTTTAACTAATATTCTAGTAAAAGATGAAAAAATAGCAGGATTTACAGACTGTGTTGACGGAATAGAGGCTAAAAACGTTATAGACGCTGGAGGTCATCTTACTTTACCGGGATGTATTGATTCACATACTCACTTTATGTATCAAGGCTTTCCTCATAGAGAGAATTTCTTAACAGGAACAGCAGCAGCAGCAGGTGGAATTACAACAATTATAGATATGCCATGTTGTTCTGTTCCATCAGCAAGAAGTGTTGATGAATTAAAGCTTAAAATAGACGTATGTCAGCCACAAGCATTAGTTGACTTTGCTATGTGGGGTGGAGTCACTGGAGAAGATGTAAGAGAAGGCTGGCTACACAATGTTCAAGAACAAGCTGATTATGGAGTAGTTGCATTTAAGGTTTATATGACTCCATCAGTTCCAACCTATCCAAGAGTTACTGACCCTGAAATGTATGAAGCATTTAGAGCGGTTGCAAAAACAGGTCTTCCAATAGGAATTCATGCTGAAAACTTTGCTATGTGTGACTATTATGTAAAAGAGTTCCAAAAAGAAGGACGTATGGACGGACCAGCTTGGGCAGAAGCTAGAATGGAATTAGCTGAAAAAGTTGCTATAGAACTAGGCATTAGCTTTGCAGAAGCATCAGGTGCTAGACTACACATAGTTCACATGAGTACTGGTATAGGTGCAAAATTAGTAGGAGAAGCAAAGAAGAGGGGCTTAAACGTAACTTCAGAATCTTGTCCTCACTATTTAACCTTAAACTATCAAGAGTCTATGACAATACATGGTGCAAATGCTAAGATAGCTCCACCGTTAAGAACTAAACGAGATAATGAAGAGCAGTGGGAAGGAATTAGAAATGGAAGTATTGATTTCATAGCTACTGACCATGCTCCTTATGAATTAGAAAGTGAAAAGATAAAAGAAGGCTTAAATATATGGACAGCATTCCCAGGAATACCTGGAGTTGAAACTATGGTGCCTGTTATAGTTAGCGAAGGATACAATAAAGGAAGAATTTCACTAAGCAAGCTAGTAGATATCCTATCAACTAATGCTGCTAAACATTATGGATTATATCCTAAAAAAGGTGCATTACACATAGGCTCAGATGCTGACTTTACTATAATTGACCTAGATAAAAGATGGGTTATAGAGCCTAAGAAACAAGCTTCAATGTGTGGGTATACTCCACTTGAAGGCATGGAGCTACAAGGAAGAGTAGAGAAAACAATAGTTCGTGGACATTTAGTATATAAAGACGTAGATGAAAGCACATTAGCATCACTAACTGATGAAGAACTAAAGACTATAGTTCATGAATATCCAGAAGGAGTTAGAGAAAGATATCCAGAAATATTTAAAAACTTCCCTAACTTATATAGCGCTGAATACGAAAGAAGCTATAGAAAGGAACATCCAGAAGTAATAGATAAGCATGTAAGAGGCATTAGAGGAATTCAAGTAAAGCCTGGATTTGGTAGATTCGTTAAGAGACAAAGCATTCAGGTTTTACCTAGAACAATAACTTACTAAACCATATTGAACTAAAAATAAGTGTGGCTTATGTAAAAACATAGGCCACACTTAGAAAAAAATACAAAAAACAAATTTTAAATTTAAATAAAGGGAGAGATGAAAATGGCAAGACATGCAATATTAATTATAGACATGTTAAATGACTTTGCAAACGAAAAAGGGGCACTATACTGTGAAGGTACAGCAAAAATAACTCCAAATCTTCAAAAATTATTTAAATGGGTAAGAGAAAGAAATGCTCAAGGAAAAGATGATGTTCAACTGGTTCATATCCAAGAAGCTCATAGAGAAAAGGATGCAGATTTTAGAGTGAGACCAGTTCATGCTATAAAAGGAACATGGGGATCAGATTTTATTAAAGAATTATATCCAGAGCAAGGTGAATATATAGTTCAAAAGAGAAGACATAGTGCTTTCTGGCATACTGACTTAGATTTATTCTTAAGAGAAGAAGCTATAGAAACTGTTGTTGTTACTGGAGTATGGACTAACGTATGTGTTAGATCTACTGCTGCTGATGCTTTAGCTAACGCTTATAAGGTAATTACATTAAGTGACGGAGTTCATTCAAAAACTGATGAGCAACATGAGCATGGATTAGTAGACCTTAGTATATTTACAAAAGTTATGACAATAGATGAATATACTGATGCATTTGAAAAAGGATTAGATCCATGGGTAGGAGCAGGAGACCCGGAAAACAAAGTAAAATAATACTACCAAGACTGTCCTCTAAAGAGGACAGTCTAATGAATATTTAAGCACATAATTAGCATATGAGAAAGTCGCCAACTAAATATATAGAGACGACTTTTTGTGCCTAAAAGAGAAATGGTTCTTTGCTTATTTCAACTAGGATAATTCAACATAAGAAAGTGAGGGTAAAACATATGAAGGTAGTAGTTGGGATCTCCGGAGGAAGTGGGGCTATTTATGGAGTGGCACTTTTAAAAGTACTTCAAGAGTTAAATATAGAAACCCATCTTGTAGTTAGCACAATGGGCGAATATGTGACAGAGCATGAGTGTGGGATAAAACTTGAAGAATTAAAAGGATTAGCAACCTATTTCCATGAAAATAAAGACTTAGCCGCACCCATATCTAGTGGGTCTTTTAAAACGGATGCAATGGTGATAATTCCCTCCTCCATGAAAACTATAGCTTCTGTTGCAAATGGTATATCAGATAATTTGTTGACAAGAGCTGCAGATGTTATAATAAAAGAGAATAGGAAGCTAATAATGGTTCCTAGGGAAACTCCTCTCAGCGTAATTCATTTAGAGAATATGTTAAAGCTTGCAAAAATGGGAGTTACGGTGTTACCTGCTTCTCCAGGGTTTTATAATCATCCTGAAAATCTTGGTGACATTGTGAGTATAATTGTTGGTAAAGTATTAGACCAGCTCCATATTGAACATAATCTCTTTAAAAGATGGGGAGAATAAAACTTGAAGGGAGGGAGAGTATGGAAAAACAGATGCTAAGGGCTACTATAAATAAGCTAGAACAGCTCGGAGAATTTGAAGTTTGTAATGTTACAGTAGATCCTAAATTTGAATTGGGAGCAGTCCTAAGATACTTCCAAAATGAAAAACCTATATTATTTAACAAGGTAAAAGGCTACAATATGAAAGTCCTAGGCGGGTTGTATGGAAATAGACAGCTTTATTATGATTTAATGGGAACAAACAAAGAGGAAAGACTGTTTAAATTCATGGATGCTATAGCTAACCCACAACCAGCTAAGCTTTTAAGTAATGGTCCTGTAAAGGAAAATATCATAACTAGAAATATTGACATTCCTAAAATGCTTCCAGTACCTACATCACACGGAAAGGATTCCTCAAGCTACATAACTGCCGGTATGCTTATAGTAAAAGACGATATAACAGGTGAAACACATATGGCAGTTAGGAGATTTCAGATAAATGGCGGCAATATAATAAATGCATTAGTTTCAGGAGCTTCACCTCATTTAAGAGCTCAGATGGAGAGATATAATGCAATGAATAAGCCATTAGAGTGTGCTGTAGTGCTTGGCTATGACGCCCCTTATCTTTTAGCATCTCAAATCAGTTCAACTAAATATGGCATAGATAAACATATGGTCGATAGTGCTCTAAGAGGAGAACCACTTGAACTAGTAAAATGCCATTCTGTAGACTTAGAGGTTCCAGCTTATGCTGAGATTGTACTAGAGGGTGTTATCCTTCCAAACAAAACTATAGTAGAAGGACCTTTTGGAGAACTAATGGGATACTATGGAGAGGTGGCTCCTGTACCTATTATGGAAGTGAGGACTATTATGCATAGAAATGATCCAATATTCCAGCATGCATTCCCTTGCAGAGAGGAACATTTGGCAAATGGCCTTATTAGAGAAATAGAAATATATAATTCTGTCAAGGCTGTAGTAGATGTAAAGGATGTAAATGTAACCGTAGCAGGTGGCTGTAGGCTACATGCAATTGTATCTATTAACAAGAAAAATGAAGGTGATGGGAAAAGTGCTATTATTTCAGCCTTAGGAAGCAGCAAAGACATAAAGCATGTACTTATTGTAGACGATGATATAGATATTTACGACTACAAAGACATAGAGCTAGCAATTGCCTCTAGAGTTCAAGCATCAGAGGATGTTGTTATTATTCCTAATGCATTAGGCTCAGGCTTAGAAGCATCTCATGTTGCCAGAGGCCTTACAGATAAAATGGGAATAGATGCTACAAAACCTTTAGGCGAAAAATCAGTGTTGTTTGAAAGAGCTGAAATTCCTGGATTTGAAAAAATAGACATTAACAAATATCTTCCAGGGATAAAAAATAAATAAAGGTGGTTATAGAGTATGAGACAGGCCATAGGTATGGTAGAAACCAGAAGTTTAGTAGCTGCTATACAGGCGGCAGATACTATGGTTAAGTCAGCTGATGTACGCATAGTTGATATGAATTTTGTCGGCTCTGGAGTCGTTGCTGTAATAGTATCAGGAGAAGTAGCCGCTGTACAGGCAGCCGTAGATAATGCAACAGAAATAGCAGGTCAAATATCAGAAATAGTATCTACAAACGTTATAGCTAGACCTCATGACGAAGTAGATAAAATATTAGAATAGCTAAATGGTGGTGAAAAAAATGGCTAACCCATTAGCAAGAGTAATCATGAACAATATAGCCCAAAATAGTAACAAGGTTCATGGGAAAAGTGGCTATTCAAATAGCACCTATAAAATTTCAGGTTTAGATAAAAATGAAGAGCAAATATTGCTTAATGTTATGAATAAGAAAGCAACTCATAAACCAACAGAGTTTAATAATAGCTCTAATTATTTTGAAAAAGTTAAGCTAGAGGATTTAGTAAAGGGCGGTTTAAGGCCTAGCAAAAGCACTGAGGATTTTAAAAAGTCAAATACAATGATGACCTTAGATGAGCTGGCAGGAAAAGTTAAAAAAACTCAAGAAGAAGACAATGTAAAAGAAAAGGATTCAAGTAAAGAACCGGTTTATGTAAAAACTGGAGTAATAAACAAATTAGAGGCTTATATTCCTAAAGTATCATTAGACTCAATAGGAAAAAAAGGCTCCTTACTATAGTGGTAGGAAATAAGGAGGTGTACTTGTGAAAGCAGCTCTTGGACTAATTGAAACAATAGGCTTAACTACAGCTATTACTGCATTAGATGCTGCAAGTAAAGCAGCAGATGTTAAGCTTGTAGGTTATGACAAAGTAATAGGTGTTGAAAAGGTTGTCAGTGTGACTATAAATATTGCAGGAGAGGTTGCAGCTGTAAAAGCTGCTGTAGATGCTGGAGTAGCTGCAGCTAGCCGAGTTGGAACTGTAGTTTCAGGTCATGTAATACCTAGACCACATGAAGAGGTTGACAAACTCATAAAGGAGTTTGAAAAAAACCTAAAAGAAAAGAAGGAAAAAGAGAAACCAGTAGAGAAAAAAACAGGAAATGAAGAAAAAACATCTAATTCAGAAGCAAATAAAAAGAAAACAAGTGCAAAGTAATGAATTAAAGGAGGAATAATAATGAGTCAAGCATTAGGTATGGTAGAAACTAAAGGATTAGTAGGTGCAGTTGAAGCAGCAGACGCAATGGTTAAAGCTGCTAATGTTACTTTAGTAGGATATGAAAAAATAGGTTTTGGTCTTGTAACTGTAATGGTTAGAGGTGATGTTGGAGCAGTAAAGGCTGCTACAGACGCTGGCGCAGAAGCTGCAAGATCAGTTGGAGAATTACACTCAGTTCATGTAATCCCAAGACCACATTCAGAAGTTGAAAGAGTAATACTAAACAAATATGAATAATAATGTTTATTAATGCTACTATAACATTTTTATAGTAGCCAAATCCTTATGGGGTGTTTGAATATGAATAAATACAATCTAACAAATGACATTGTTAGTGGATTGGTTCAAAAAATAAATAACAGACCTAGTAATACTATAATAGCTGATAGGACATATGAACAACATACTCATTTAAATCAGCATATTTTAGCAGTATTTACAGGAACTAATTTTGGTCTTAATGAAGCCCTTAAAGAGCTGTCAAAAGCTAGAAGATATGGGTTTTCATTTGACATGGCCATAACTGAGAATGGAGAAGAGATTATTGGAAGCCAAGGAATAGCTTCAATAAAATCTTCTCTACAAGCAGAGCGAATTTACACTGAAAGAGACAAGCTAATATTTGGAGAAATACTAGAGAGTGTAGATGGCATAATAGTACCAATGACTACTCAGGACACTGCAACAAAGCTAGCTTTAGGTATACAAGATTGTTTTATATCAACACTTTTATGGCAAGGACTATGGCACGGGAAAAAAGTATTAATTGATTTTGAAAATGTACTCTCCTATAGAGGCAATAAATCTAAGTTACCAATGCTTCAACAAATGATGAATGATTATGTAGAGAAACTTCAAAAAATGAGCGTAAAAAGTGTTAATAAAAATAATTATCTTGTAGAAATGCTCAATGCTTTTAAGGATGGTTCTAATGTAGCAACAGCTAACAATCAATACTCTCAAAATGCAGTTACAGAATTAGAGCATGCCCCAAGGCAAGTAATTACGGAAAGTGATTTGGTTAATATGAGGGCAAATAACAAAGAAGTGACTGTACCTATGAGAGCAATTATAACTCCTCTAGCATATGACAAGGCAAAAGAATTAGGTATAAGAATAATAAGAGGACATTAAAAAGGAGTGATAAAATGCAATTAGGTAGAATTATAGGTACGGTAGTTGCAACAAGAAAAAGTGATAGCTTAGTAGGGAGCAAGCTTTTATTAACACAGCCTATAGACATAGATATGAAGCCTACAGGAAAGCCCTTAGTAGCAGTAGATACAGTGGGTGCAGGTATTGGAGAAATAGTTATATATGCAACAGGGACTGCATCACGAAATGCTGCTGAAAAGAAAACCTCTGCTATAGATGCTGCTATTGTAGGTATAGTAGACAATATGGATGTGTACAATGAATTCATAGATAAGTAACAAAAGAAAGGAGGCGTAAGCTTGTTAGGTGTTCAAGGAATTAAACAGGCAATGGAGTACCGAAATTTAATAGATGTGCTTATGTCAGATAAGCATTTTGCAGATATAGTGCTTTATAATGGGAATGTTATCAACGTATTGACAAGAGAAGTTTATACTGCAGACATAGCTATAAAAGGTAAGTATATATTATTAGTTGGAGATTCAGCTTCTTTAATAGGACCTGACACATTAGTAGTTGATGTCAAGGGCAAATACTTATCTCCAGGATTTATTGATTCACATATGCATTTTGAAAGTAGTATGCTTACTGTTACAGAATTCTCTAGATTATCAATACCATCTGGTACAACTACATTAGTAGCAGATCCACATGAAATCGGTAACGCGTTAGGGCCAGTAGGTATGAAGGCTATGGCAGATGAAGCTAGTGTTGTTCCAAATCACGTTAGATTTGTGGTGCCAGCACTTGTGCCAGATAGCCCAAGCCTTGAAACTGCAGGTCATGATGTTTCATCAAAGGACATTCCTGATTTGTTAAGTCACCCAAATATTATAGGTATTGGAGAGCTACAAGGCTTTAGTAATGCCAAACATGTATATAGAAATACTCCCGAAGTAATTACAGATCTATTAGCTTCCACTATTTATGCTAAAAGCTTAGGAAAAGTAGTAGATGGAAATGCACCAGAGCTTTTTGGTCCAGAACTTGCTGCTCACATAATATCTACAGGCGGAAAATGTTCTTGTCATGAGACTACAACTAAAGAAGAATGTGTTGAAAAGCTTAGACAAGGTGTATATGTATTTATGAGAGAGGGTTCAACTCAAAAGAACATGGCCGAATGCATTAGAGCTGTTACAGAGGAAGGCTTTGATTCAAGAAGATGTATATTAGCTACTGATGATATGGTAGCTGAAGATCTTGAAAAACTAGGACATATGAATGAAATAGTGAGAAGAACTATAGCACAAGGTGTAGATCCAGTTGAAGCTATTCAAATGGTAACAATAAACCCTGCCACATATTTTGGCTTAGAAGATAGAGGAGTATTAGCACCAGCTAAAATGGCAGACATAGCTATCATCAGCGATTTGAAGGAAATGACAGTTGAGGCTGTATTTATTGAAGGCCAGCTAGTTGCCTCACAAGGAAAGCTAATAATAGATCTTCCAAAATATACTTATCCAGACGTGGTAAAACATTCAGTTAAGAGAGGACCAATAACAGAATCAGATTTAGAAATCAGAGCAGAAGGAAACCAAGTAACAGGTAGATGTATAATTGCTATTCCAGATCAAAACCTAACAGAAACTCTTGAAGTAGAGCTTAAAGTAAACAGAGGAATAGTGGAACCAGACCTTAAACAAGATGTTATTTATATGGCCTGCGTTGAGAGATATGGCCGCAATGGTAGCATAGGAAAATGCTTTGTTCAGGGCTTTGGCTTAAAACAAGGAGCAATTGCAGAAAGTGTTGCCCATGACACTCATAATATTATGGTTGCAGGCACAAATTTAAAAGACATGGTCATTGCAGTAAATCGTGTTATTGAAATGGGCGGTGGCATATCAGTAGTTAACAACGGTAGAGTTTTAGAAGAACTAAGATTGCCTGTGGGAGGACTTATAACAGATGAGCTTACAGGCTCAGAGGTAAGTGCAAAGGTAGCTAATCTTGACAAAGTAGTAAAAGAACAGCTTGGTGGCACCATACATGCACCATTTATGCATTTATCCTTCTTAGCATTATCTACTAGTCCGAAATGGAAGCTAACGGATCAAGGTCTAATTGACGTAAATAACTTTGAAATCCTTGAGCCAATAGTTAAGTAAAATAAAAACTCTTAGGCTTTTATACTTTAAAAAAGTATAAAAGCCTAAGAAATACATTTATTGAAAACCTTTTCATATGTTATGATTAATAAATACATAAATATTTATGTATTTATTAATCATAACAGCGGACCTAACACAACACAAAGCCTATTTCTAGTAAAAAAATAGCAGTGTTCTTGTAGGTACTAAGCTATATATCTAGATTTTACTAATGCTAGATATGTGCAAATAAACTCTAGAAAGGAGGGTAGTATTTATTAAAAACTATATATACGGGGAAAAACATTAAAAAAAATAGGGGGTCTATTAATGAGTACGTTAGAAAGAATATTTAAGCTAAATGAACACAAAACTGACGTCAAAACAGAAGTTATTGCTGGTATTACTACATTTATGACAATGGGCTACATATTAGCAGTAAACCCAGGGATTCTTTCAGCAACTGGTATGGATCCAGGTGGAGTATTTACAGCTACAGCATTATCAGCAGTTATCGCTACACTAATTATGGCTTTTTATGCTAACTATCCTTTTGCACTAGCACCTGGTATGGGACTAAATGCATTCTTTGCATTTTCAGTTGTTCTAGGTATGGGGCATTCATGGGAATTCGCATTAACAGCCGTATTTTTAGAAGGTCTTATTTTCATATTGCTATCATTTGTTAACGCACGTGAAGCTATTGTCAATGCTATTCCTATGAATTTAAAAAATGCAGTTTCAGTAGGTATTGGATTATTTATAGCTTTTATTGGATTACAGGGTGCAGGAATAATAGTTAACGATGATGCTGTATTAGTTGCACTTGGAGATCTTACTCAGCCAACAGCTATAGTAGCCATATTAGGAATTATTATTACAGGAATTCTTTTATACAAAAAAGTCAAGGGAGCAATATTAATAGGTATTTTAGTTTCTACAGTTATCAGTATACCTTTAGGAGTTACACAGTTTAATGGTTTCGTTTCACTTCCACCATCATTAGCACCAGTAGCTTTTAAATTAAGATTTTCTGCAGCAGAAATATTTAGCCTTGATATGTTAGTAGTGTTGTTTACATTCTTATTTGTTGACGTATTTGATACAATCGGGACATTAATTGGGGTTGCATCAAAGGCTGATATGTTAGACAAGGATGGAAACCTACCAAGAGTTAAGCCAGCTTTATTTGCAGATGCTGTAGGAACATCTGTAGGAGCTTTACTAGGAACAAGTACAGTTACTACTTATGTAGAAAGTGCAGCTGGAGTTGCAGAAGGTGGTAGAACAGGTCTTACAGCATTAACAACTTCTGTATTATTTGCATTAGCATTATTCTTTGCACCAATATTTGGTATTATCCCAGGCGCAGCTACTGCTCCAGCCCTTATAATAGTTGGTCTATTCATGATGTCTCCAATTATGAAAATTAATCTTGATGACTTTACAGAAGCAATACCAGCATTCTTAACTATTATTATGATGCCTCTTGCATATAGTATTGCAGAAGGTATAGTGTTTGGTATGGTTTCATATACATTACTTAAAACATTAACAGGAAAATACAAAGATGTGTCTATTGTAATGTATATATTATCAATACTATTCGTACTTAAATATATATTCCTATAAAAAAACAAATCCGCTCCCTAAAAGGGAGCGGAGCTTTAAATCTATGTATTTACAATAAAAAATAGGCTCAAATTAAACTAATTCCATTTTGAACCTATCTTTTATTGTAAAATCAGAGACCGTATAAGAATAAAATCATATTATAGATTTTACAATGAATAATGTGTTTATACGCAAACATGGCCAGTGAAAATCATACAAGGATACAAAAGATGAGATTACAGTATGGACTTGATTTTATAAAAAAATTAAACCCTATTAAGGAGGATAGACATGTCAATCAAATATGCATATAAGCCAAAAACCATAGGGGAAGCAGTCGAGCTTCTAGACAAGCATAAAGGACAAGGGAAATTAATTGCGGGAGGAACAGACCTAGTTATAGAAATTAAGAATGGAACTGTGAATTTTGAAGCCCTAATAGATATTTCTGATATAAAGGAAATGTCTTTCATAAAGGCAGAAGAGGACATGATTGAAATAGGTGGAGCTACAACTTTTACGGAGATAGTTAAGTCTGATTTATTTCAAGACAGACTTGTAGGGTTAAGAGAAGCAGCATATTCTGTAGGCTCACCTCAAATAAGAAACAAAGGAACTATTGGAGGCAATATTTGTAATGGCTCTCCTGCAGCAGATATAGTCCCACCATTACTTGCACTAGACGCAGTTGCTAAAATAAAAAGCAAGAGTGGGGAACGGGAAGTATTAGTTGAGAAATTATTCTTAGATAAAGGGCAAGTAGATATTAAGGACAATGAAATCCTAGTATCTGTAAAGTTCAAGGCTCCAAAAAAGAATGAAATGTTGTCTTTTAGCAAGCTTGGCCTCAGAAAAGCCCTAGCTATCTCTAGAATATGTACTAGTGTATTTGCTGAAATTAATGAAGATGAAACTCTAAAAGAAATTAAAATAGCTAACGGCTCCCTAGGAAGATACGGAATGAGAGAAAGAGAAGTAGAAGAATTCTTTAAAGGTAAAAAGCTGACAGAGGAAGTAATCCAAGAGGGAATACAACACATGCAAAATCAAGTAGCACAAAGATTAGCTGGTAGATCTACTGTTGGCTTTAAAAGCGTAGCTGTTAAAGGAGTATTAAGAGATGCATTGAACAGGGTAGTCAATATATACAATCCAGCTTAATAATTCTATTTTTAGAGGAAGGTGAAAGCTATGAAAACAATAGAACTTAATGTAAATAGAAAGACCTATAGGGTAGAAGTTGAAGAGGATATGAGGCTTATAGATGTTTTAAGAGATAAGCTTGGACTTATAGGTACTAAGGAAGGATGTGGAGAAGGTGAATGCGGAGCCTGTACAGTAATTATGGATGGCGAAGCAGTAGCCTCATGCTTAGTAATGGGATTTCAAGCTGAGGGAAGTGAAATCGTTACCATAGAAGGCTTAGGAGACGAAAATGGCATAGATCCTATTCAACAAGCCTTCTTAGATGAAGGTGCTGTTCAATGTGGATTTTGTATTCCGGGCATGGTGCTATCTGCCAAATCCTTATTAGACAAAAACTCCTCTCCAACAAGAAAAGATATTAGAGAAGCAATATCAGGAAACCTCTGTCGTTGTACTGGCTATAACAAAATTGTAAATGCAGTTGAAAAGGCTGCAAAAGATTTACAGGGAGGGAAGTAAGGTGAAGCTAGATGTTGTAGGGAAAAGTGTAATAAGAGTAGATGGCCTTTCTAAAGTAACAGGAAAAGCCGTGTATCCCCAAGACATATATATAGAAGGAATGCTTTATGGAAAAACCTTAAGATCTACTAAGCCCCATGCGTATTTTAAGCTAGATATTTCTGAGGCCTTAGGCATAGATGGAGTAGTTCAGATATTAACTGCAAAGGATGTGCCAGGGGTAAATAGCCATGGTGTTTTATTTAAAGACCATGAGGTTCTCTGCAATAAAAAAGTAAGAAGAATAGGAGACCCAATAGCTTTTGTAGTAGCTAATACAGAAAAAATAGCAGAAAAGGCATTAAAGGCTATAAAAGTAGAATATGAAGAGTTGGAGGCAGTTTTTGACCCTTCAGAAGGAATGAAGGAAACTGCACCACAGATACATGAAGGAAATAGCAACATAGTTTATCACTACAAGCTTAGAAAAGGAAATATGGAAGAAGCATTTAAAAAGTGTGATGTAATAGTAGAAAATGAATACTTTGTGCCTATGGTTGACCATGTATTTTTACAGCCAGAAGCGGGAGTAGCATATATGGAAGAGGACGGTACTATAGTAGTAGCTGTTGCAACTCAATATCCACATTTTGACCAATTGGAAGTAGCAGAAGCTATGGGAGTGCCACCCCATATGGTAAAGATAATTAATCCTGCAGTTGGAGGAGCTTTTGGTGGAAGAGAAGATATTACTATGCAAATACACTTAGCAATGGCTGCGAAGATCACAGGCAAGCCAGTAAAAGCTATATACTCGAGAGAAGAATCCTTTGACGCTCATTGTAAGAGACATTCTGTTAAGATGAAATATAAGACTGGTGCTACCAAGGATGGAAAGCTATTAGCTATGGAAGCCATATTAATTGGAGATACAGGGGCTTATGCTTCTTGGGCTATTAATGTCATGAGAAAAGCTGGAGTTCATGCCACAGGTCCTTATGAAATACCAAATATAAAGGTTGATAGCTATTCAGTATATACAAACAATCCATTTGCAGGAGCAATGAGAGGTTTCGGAGCAACTCAAGTACCTATAGCACATGAGCAGCAAATGGATATGCTTGCAGAAAAGCTAAATATAGATCCTATCACCTTTAGATTAAAGAACATATTTAAGGTAGGCTCAGAAACGGCTACTGGACAAATATTAGACGAAAGTGTTCCATTAGATAAATGCATAGAAGAAGTGGAAAAGAAAATGAACTTTATAGAAAGATTCAAAGGTGGTGTAGCCCAATGAAAAAAAGAGGAATAGGATTTGCGACAATGTTTTATGGAACAGGATATGGTAATGGATTTCCAGACGTTTCAAATGCTATTGCAGAGCTAAGACATGATGGTAATATAGCAATATACGTTGGAGCTACAGAGGTTGGGCAAGGTGCTAAGACAATAATGAGTCAAATACCAGCAGAGGTTTTAGGTATAGGAGTAGAAAATATAGTGTTTATATGTGAGGATACTAGTATAACACCAGATGCAGGCACTGCAGCCGCAAGTAGACAGACCTATAATACAGGAAATGCAATAAAAAAAGCTGCAGAAGCACTAAAAGAAGAAATTATTAAGATTTCAGTCGAAATACTAGGAGTAAATAGTGATACAGGCTTAGCTATGAAAAATGGAAGTGTATATATAAAAACCTTCCCAAGCAAAAATGTAACCTTCAAAGAAATAGCTCAAAAAATTGGTGATGAACCATTAAGAAAAGAAGCTACCTTTATAGCCCATTCTACTCAAATGGATGATGAAACAGGCCAAGGCTCACCATATTGGCCATATACATTTGGAGCATGTGGAGTAGAGGTAGAGGTGGATACGGAAACTGGAGTTGTTGAAATATTAAAAGCTACAGTTGCTCAAGATGTGGGCAAGGCTATTAATCCTACATTAGTTGAAGGTCAAATAGATGGTGGATTTGCCATGGGATATGGCTATGCAATAATGGAAAATCTAAATGTAGTTAAAGGACAAATAAAGAACAACAGATTTACTAATTATTTAATACCAACCTCTATGGATATGCCAGAGGTAGATAAGATTATTGTTGAGGATCCAGAATCTACAGCTCCATATGGAGCAAAGGGAATAGGAGAGCCTGTGCTAATCTATGTAGCTCCTGCAATATTAAATGCAATATATAATGCAGTTGGAGTTAGAATGACTGAGATTCCTGTTACCCCAGAAAAGCTAATAAAAGCTTTAAATGAAAATAAATAATTATTAAGAAGCAAATAAATACATGAGAACATAGAATGAAGGAGCTGTATTTAAATCCTTAGTTGTAACGTAATTGGTTTTAATATAGCTCCTTGTTAAATATATGTTTTGGAAGGAGGTAATAAAATGAAGGGAGAAATAAAAAAGAAAATAGACCTAGCATATGGCAGAATGAAACCAGAATTAGTTCTTAAAAATGCAAGAATCGTAAACGTATTTTCACACGAAATAGTAGATGGAGATATAGCCATACACGAAGGAGAAATCGTAGGTATAGGTAATTATTTTGGGGAAAAAGAAATAGATGTAGAGGGAAGGTTTGTTGCTCCAGGACTTATTGATGGACATGTTCACATAGAATCTGCAATGGTATCACCACCACAGTTTGCTAGAGCAGTAGTACCAAGGGGTACTACAACAATTATAGCAGACCCACATGAAATAGCTAATGTAAAAGGATTAGAGGGTATCAAATACATGATGGAGGCAAGTGAAGGATTACCTTTAAATGCATATTTTATGCTGCCCTCCTGTGTTCCTGCCACATCCTTTGAAACCTCAGGAGCAGAGCTATTAGCAGAAGATTTAAAAGAGCTAATTGGAAATGAGAGAATACTAGGTTTAGGGGAGCTAATGAACTATCCTGGTGTCATTGCAGGAGATGATGATATTGTCGACAAGATTCAATTGTCAAAAGAACATAGTAAGATAATAGATGGTCATGGACCAGAAATAAAAAACAAGGAATTAAATGCTTATGTAGCAGCAGGAGTTCTTACAGAGCATGAATGCTCTACAGTAGAAGAAATGATGAACAGGCTTAGACTTGGAATGTACATTTTAGTCAGACAGGGGTCTGCTGCAAGAAACCTAAAGGAATTGGTTAGGGGCTTAAAAAGAGAGAATATGAGAAGATGTTTATTTTGTACAGATGATAAGCATCCTGAGGATATACTCTTAACAGGACATATAGATAATAATGTGAGGCTTGCTATTAAAAATGGTATAGACCCAATATCAGCTATCCAAATGGCTACAATAAATGCTGCTGAATGCTATGGTCTTAAAAAGCTAGGAGCCATAGCACCAGGATATATTGCAGATATTATAATAATAGATGATCTAAAGGATTTTAATGTGCTTCAAGTCTTTAAAAATGGTAGGCTTGTAGCAGAAAATAAAGAGCCCTTATTTAATGTAAAGGATTTTGACAATTCAAATGTTGTTGATACAGTGAGAATAAAACCTGTAACCAAGGATGATTTAAGGATAAAAAACCACACAGATATAGCAAATGTTATGAGATTATCATCACATAGCTTATTTACCCAAAGAGTGGTCAGAAAAATAAGCACTAAAGATGGGGAGTTCGTGAATAACGAAAAATTAGATATATTAAAGTTGGCTGTTATCGAAAGACATAATGCTACTGGTAATATTGGATTAGGGTTAGTTGAAGATTTCAGGCTGAAAAATGGAGCAATAGCACTTACAATAGCTCATGATTCTCATAATCTAATAGTAATTGGAGACAATGATGAAGATATGCTATTAGCTATAGATAAGGTTGCTAAAGTTGGTGGAGGTATTACCATAGCATCTAAAGGAGAAATCCTTAAGACCTTAGAGCTTCCAATAGCTGGGATTATATCAGATGAGCCTATGGAAGTAGTAAATGAAAAGCTTAAAGAAATGCTTAAGATAGCATATGAACATCTTAACGTAAACAAAGATATAGATCCATTTATGACATTATCCTTTTTAGCTTTACCAGTTATACCTGAAATTAAAGTAACGGATTTAGGCTTGTTTGATGTTTCAAGATTTGATTTTATGGATTTAGAAGTTAAAGAATAATCTTTATAAAAGGGAATGCCGTCATTCCCTTTTATGGATATAGAATAGGGAGAAACTTGTTCTTACACAAGGGGGGACTATTTTGAAGAATAAAAACAGTATAGGAAGTATTAAAATATTCATCATATTGTTAATATGCTTAGGGCCAATAGTATTTTTGGCTACAATTCTAAATAGCTGGGTATTTAGCATTTTATCTACTTTAATTGTTTCACTAATAGCTACATTAATTATTAATAAGCTTTTAAATAAGACTTTAGAGCAGATACTTTATTTTATTAAAAGCATGAATAAAAATGACCTAATGATAAAAATAGATGAAAGGCTTAAGAACTCAGATAATGAGATATTAAAAGAAATCAATACTATGTTTGAAGAGACAAAGTCAAATTTCAAGCGACAGGTAAACATAGCAACTAAAATACTTGCAGTATCTGAACAAATAGGAAGCATTTCAGATGAAACACAATCAGCAATGGAAATAGTTGCTGCATCTGCTGAAACTACAAGTCAAAGCAGTGAAAGGCAATTTGTTATGTTGAATAATGTATCTGAAAAAACCAGAGACATAGTTAATACATTAAATGAAATAAATGTGGAAATGGAAGGAACTGCAGTATTTACTACAGAATCCATTAAAGGAGTTCAATTAGGGATACAGGATATTAATGGAGTTAAAGAAAGGGTAATGATTACAAGAGATTCAGTAAAAAGCACTGCAACTAATGTGGATAAATTAAGAATTTATTCAGAAGATGTAGTTAAGATGATCGACTTAATCAACACAATTGCAGAGCAAACAAATATGCTAGCATTAAATGCTTCTATAGAAGCAGCAAGAGCTGGCGAGCATGGCAAGGGCTTTGCAGTAGTAGCTACAGAAGTAAGTAAGCTATCAAAAGAAACCAGCGAAGCTTCAGCAAAGATAGAAGAAGTAATATCTACATTGAAAGAAGAAATATTAAACATTTCAAAATCTATGGAAGAGGAAACCATCCATGTTGAAGAGGAGTATAATGCTATAGAAAAGGCTATAAATAACTTCAGCAAAATACAAAACTCCCTAGAAGAAAGCGTTAAAAAAATTAATACTATGAGCAAGAACATAAATAATATTAGCATAAAAAGCAATGAGGTAGAAGAAAGTGTATGTGAGGTAACGGAATTTTCAAAGGAAATAAATTCAGAGATGCAAGAAACCTCTGCTCAGACTATTTTACAAAATGAAAAAATGATATCCTTAAACAAAATTATTGAGGACCTGAAAAACACTGCAGATGAAATGCAGCAATATGTAACAAGCAGAGTAATGGAAGGCAAAATGCTAAAGGATGTAGAGTACATATTAAATACTGCTAAAGGTAAGGATGTAGATAACAGCCTAATGAGTACTATGCTTAAAGAAACAGGAGTAGATGTCATATATATTACAGACAATAAGGGCGAAATTAGATACTGTAATGAAAAGGAATCTATTGGACTAAATCTTTATAAAATAGACTCAACCTATGATTATTTAAGAACTAGAGCAAAGCCCTATATTACAACACCTATTAAGAGAAGAGTAGAGGATAATCAGCTATTTAAATTTCTTGCCATGATTGATGAAAGTGGTATAATATATCAAGTAGGGTTATCTATCGATTCCCTATTAAAGTTTTAGCATGGAATGCACATAAAAGCGTACAATATGTACGCTTTGTAATCAACGGCGTTATACATTCAAATAGACACCGCTATTTAGAGCTTGCATGTAGATTAAAAAAATATATAAAATATAAAAATGACATTTTTAAAACGAGGAGGATAAATATGAAAAAGGTTAAGGTAGAAGATGCGGTAGGAATGGTATTAGCACACGATTTAACAAAAATAGTTCCAGGACAATTCAAGGGAGCAGCATATAAAAAAGGACATATAATACAGCTAGAGGATATAGACAAGCTAAAGGACATGGGCAAAAACCATATAAATGTAATAGAGCTTACAGATAATGATATCCATGAAGATGATGCGGCCATAAGAATAGGAAAAGCTATATCAGGCTATAAGGTATATAATACTCAGCCCTCTGAAGGAAAAGTAACTGTTAAAGCTGAGGAAAGAGGTCTATTAAAGATTAATGTAAAGGCATTAGAATTAGTTAATGATATTGAATTTATTATAATTGCAGCTCTTCATAATAATACTGTAGTTGAAAAGGACCAAGCAGTTGTAGGAACAAGGATTATACCCCTTACTATAGAGAAAGAAAGAATAGAAAAGATAGAGGAAATTTGCAAGGAACTAGGAAGTATAGTTTCTGTAAAAGAACTAAAACCACTAAAGGCAGGCATCGTAGTTACAGGGTCCGAAGTATATGATGGAAGAATAAAGGATAAATTTGGGCCAGTGCTTGAAGAAAAAGTAAAGCACTATGGAGGCTTGTCTATAGGCGTTAAATATGCATCAGATAATAGTCAAATGATAGAGGATACTATAAAGGCTTTTATAGAGGAGGGTGCAGATGTAATACTAACATCTGGTGGAATGTCTGTGGATGCAGATGATGTAACTCCTACAGCTATAAAAAACATATCAGATAGAGTAATAACCTACGGTGCTCCAGTATTGCCAGGCTCAATGTTCATGCTAGCATACAAAGGAGACACTCCCATACTTGGAGTACCAGCATGTGGAATGTATCATAAAACAACAGTTTTAGACCTAGTTTTGCCAAGGATAATGGCTGGAGAAGTGCTTAATAGAAAGGATATAACTAGCCTTGGACATGGAGGCCTTTGCTTAAACTGTCCAGTATGCCAATATCCAGTGTGCCCATTTGGGAAATAGGTAAAAGCATGCGAATTATTAAACTTTTTGACATAAAAGAAAATAAAAGAGAAATGATATCTATTGTTGGTGGCGGGGGAAAAACTACAACTGTTTTCAAACTAGCTAACGAGCTTAGGGCTTTAGATAAAAGGGTCTTAGTTACTACCACAACAGCTATGTACAATCCAAGTAAAGAGCTATATAATAGCTTAGTCTTATTAGACAAGCACCAGAAAATATATAAGGACTGGAGCAAGGGAACTATTATTGTATTAGGTAGATGCATTTCAGTAGAGAATAAGCTTTTGGGAGTAGACAGTAATGTTCTTGATGAGTTATATAATGAAAAATTATTTGACTATATTTTAGTAGAGGCTGATGGTTCTAAAAAAAAGCCTATAAAGGCTCCTGGAAGTCATGAGCCTGTTATACCTAGCCAAACTAGTAAAACCATAGGTGTAATAGGAATGGATTCTCTTGAAAAAAGCATTGATGAAAATAATGTTCATAGAGCAGAGCTATTTTCTCAAATAACTAATAGCAGAATAGGAGACTTAATAACAAAGGATATAATATGTAGATTGGTTATATCTAAGGATGGATTATTTAAAGGCTTGCCTTTAAATAGCAAGAAATATTTACTATTAAATAAAGCAGATAGGGAAGAACAAATTGAACAAGCTAAGAGCATAGCTTATATGATTAGAAAAGCTAATATTATTATAGATGGAATCATAGCAGGAAGTATGAAAAACGAGAGGCTTAATATGGTTTAAGAAGGTGTTAAAATGATAATTGGCATAATAATGGCTTCAGGATTTTCTACAAGAATGAATAGAGATAAGCTAACTCTTACTATTGATGGAGAGCCTGTTATAGAAAGAGTGATAAAGGCTGCAAAGGCTTCTAAGCTAGGTGAGATATTATTAGTTTATCAAAAAGATGAAGTCAAGGACATAGGGTTAAAGCATGGAATCAAAACAATTTTAAATCAAAACCCAGAGAAGGGGCAAAGTCAGTCTATGAAGCTAGGAATAAAAGCTTCTGCCCCGGAAGCAAAAGGGTATATGTTTATTGTTGGAGATCAGCCGCTGTTAAACTCTCAAACAATAGATATTTTAATAGATGCATTTAATCATAATGATAAAGAAATAGTAGTCCCAATATACAATAAGAAAAATGGCAGTCCAACTATATTTTCTTCAAAGCTGAGAAACAAGCTCCTAAGAGTAGAAGGAGATAAAGGTGGAAGGGAAATAATTGAGGAGATGAAGAACAAGGTAGAGTTTATCCATATAAAAGACTATAAGGCTGGACTGGACATGGACACTTGGGAAGAATATGAACAAATTAACAGAATGGGGATGAAGAAATGAATGAAGATATAGTAGTAGCAATAAAAGGCGGAGGAGATATTGCAACAGGAATAGCACACAAGCTCTATAGAAGTGGGCTCAGAGTATTGATCATGGAAATATCTAAGCCTACGGTTATAAGAAGAACAGTATCTTTTGCCCAAGCCATATTTGAAGAGGAGTATATAGTTGAAGGAGTAAAAGCAAAAAAAGTTAATGAGAAAGAAGAAATATTAACATGCTGGGAGAAAGGAATTATACCTGTTCTAATAGATGAGGAAATGAAAATATTACAAGATATAAAAGCAGATGTATTTGTAGATGCAACAATTGCTAAGAAAAACTTAGGGATAAATAAAAGTCTAGCTCCAATTACTATTGCTGCAGGCCCTGGCTTTGAGGCAGGTGTAGATGTAGATGCTGTAATTGAAACTAATAGAGGACACTATTTAGGCTCCTTGATATTTGAAGGGTTTGCTGAGCCAGACTCTGGGATACCAGGTATTATAAATGGGTATGGAAAAGAGAGAGTAATAAAGGCCCCCGCTTGCGGAATTATAAAACATGCATCAAAAATAGGAGATATAGTTAAAAAAGATGATATAATTGCATATACAGGAGATGTACCTGTAAGGGCTACTATAGATGGAGTCTTAAGAGGCCTTATAATGGAAGGCTTAGAAGTGGTAAAAGGCTTTAAAATAGCAGATGTAGATCCTAGGGGAATTAAAGAATATTGCTATTCAATATCGGAAAAAGCTAGAGCTGTAGGTGGAGGAGTACTTGAAGCAATATTATATTTAAACAGAGAAAGAAACAAATAATGAGAACCTACTGTACACTATAAAAACACAGGAGGCATAGTATGGAACAAAAGGTTTTAGAGAAGATAACAGAGCAAATAAAAGAAAATAAGTCTGTAGCACTTGCTACCATCATCAATGTAGAAGGCTCTATTCCAGGTAAAAAGGGGGGCATGATGGCAGTATTCAAAGATGGAACTACCTTTGGAACAGTGGGGGGAGGAAAGGTTGAGCTACTGACAATAAACTCTGCTAAAGCATGCATAGAATCAGGAGAAAGCAAGCTGTTTTCATTTGGGCTAAATGATGAACCAGGTGGAATACAGATGCAATGTGGAGGAAGAGTAGAAGTATTTATTAAAGTATTTATTCCAGAGCATAGACTTATTATTGTAGGTGGGGGTCATTTAGGACATAGTCTATACAAGCTAGGAAAGTTTTTGAACTTTCATACCGTAATCTTTGATGAAAGAGAAGAATATTGTTGCGTAGAAAGATTTCCAGACGCAGATGAGCTTTATCCTGGAAATATCGAAGAAGGTCTTAAAAATTATAATATAGATGAAAATTGCTATATTATAATAGTTACACATGGTCATAAGTATGACGAATTGGCTTTAAAAGCCGTTCTGGATAGAGGAGCAAAATATATTGGAATGGTAGGGAGTGTAAAGAAGACAAAACACATTATGGATGTTATGAGAAGCTTAGGTATACCTAAGGAAACCTTAGAAACGGTATATTCTCCAGTAGGCATAGATTTAGGTGGTCAATCTCCTCAAGATATTGCATTAGGTATAATGGCTGAAATTATTCTCGTTAAAAACAACGGAAGGCTAGAACATACAAAGAATACTAGGAAAGTAGATATTGTGTAAACTGAGGTTTTTTTATGAGTATTGTAATAGGGGATGAATATAATATATTATAAGTATATAAAAGCCTCTATGAAAGCATTAGGGATTAAGGAAGCTTTTCTGTTCGTTATAAAAAGAATCACCTTGGAGGTGTTAACCTTGATATATTTAGATAACGCAGCAACATCTTTTCCAAAGCCAGATATAGTGTATGAAGCCATAATGGATGCAATGAGAGAATACGGGGCAAACCCTGGTAGATCAGGTCATAAATTAGCCTTAAAAGCAGGCAGAGCTATTTATGAAACAAGGGAGCTTCTAGCTGCATTTTTTAATATAGAAGACCCTATGAGAATAATATTTACTCCCAATGCTACTGATGGACTAAATCTTGGAATTAAAGGACTGCTAAAGCCAGGAGATCATGTAATAACCACATCTATGGAGCATAATTCAGTGCTACGTCCATTAAAAGCCTTAGAAAAAATAGGTGTAAAGACTACAATAGTACAATGCGATGAAGAAGGAAGCGTTGACACTAGAGATATTGAAGAAGCCATTAATCAAAATACAAAATTAATCCTGACAACACATGCATCTAATGTGACGGGAACAATATTTCCCATAAAGGCAATTGGGGATATTGCAAAAAAACATAAATTAGTTTATATGGTAGATGCAGCTCAAACTGCAGGAGTATATCCTATTGATGTAGCAAATATGAATATAGATATATTAGCCTTTCCTGGACATAAAAGCTTACTAGGTCCTCAAGGAACTGGTGGAATATATATAAGAGAAGGTATTGAAATAGGAAATATAAAAGAAGGTGGAACAGGTAGCAAATCTGACTCTTTAATACAGCCCGAAATCTATCCAGATAAGCTTGAAAGTGGAACACCAAATATGCCTGGAATAGTGGGATTAGGTGCAGGCTTAAAATACATTGTAGATAGAGGAATAGAAGATATTAGGGAGCATGAAAGGAAATTAACAAAAATTTTCATAGATGGGCTTAAGGAAATTAAGGATGTAAAAATTTATGGACCTTGTGATGTAGATAAACAGGCACCAGTAGTATCTATTAATATTGGAGAAGAGGATTCCTCAGAGGTAAGCTATATATTAGATCAGGTTTTTGATATTGCAGTCAGACCAGGTCTACATTGTGCACCTCTTGCACATAAAACCATAGGCTGCTATGAACAAGGCTGTGTTAGATTTAGTATAGGACCATTTAATACTGTTAAGGATATAGAAACTGCTCTAGAGGCAGTAAATAGTATTTCAAGGGAAATCTAATGAAAGAAGGAAATCAAGTCCTTCTTTTAATTTATTTTAATCAAAAATTAATTTATAAGCAGGAATTTCCGTATTATAATAGAATACATGAAACAGAACATAGTTGTAATTAGAGAAAGGAGAAATTATGGAATTTATATTTAATTTTTTTACTGAACATATTGTAGAAATAGTCATAGTAATGTCTTTATTTAATGTTTTGTTATTGTTATTATACATAATCAGAGGAATAAGAATTTCTAGCATCACTAAAAAGTATAATCGTTTAGTAGGAGATTCAGACACCAATTCATTAGAGACCATACTCTTAAATTATATTGATGAAATTAAAGATGCAAAGGGAGAAATGCTAGAGCTAAAAAAATATATTGAAAATCTCAATGACAGATTAGAACTTTGCCTCCAGAGAATTGGATTTATAAGATATAATGCATTTAATGATATGGGAAGTGATTTAAGCTTTTCAATAGCGTTATTAGATGATAAACTGGATGGATTTGTAATAACTAGCATATATGGAAGAGATGAAAGCAACACTTATGCAAAGCCTATACTTAAGGGTGAGTCTACCTATCCATTATCTGTTGAAGAAATGCAGGCTTTAGATAGAGCAAAGAGACAATCCTTATCAAGATAAAATATGGAATAGGTATGGTGATATTACTTGAAAATTTTATTTGTTGTGAATCCTGTTGCAGGGACAGATAAAGCCAAAAAGCTAGTACCCCTTATTAAGGAAAAAATGGACAAGACTCATATTATATATAAGATAACTTTAACTAGTAAGCCGAAGGAAGCCACAGATATTACTATAAAAGGACTGGAAGAAGGCTTCAATAGTATCGTAGCAGTAGGTGGAGATGGAACTATAAATGAGGTTGCTATGGGAATAGTCCAAAAAGGCTATGGAACATTAGGTATTATACCAGGAGGTACTGGTAACGATTTAGCTAGAAGTCTTGACATACCCCAAGATCCAGAGGAAGCCTTATACTCCTTGCTAAGCGGTGTAACAAAAGATATTGATTTTGGCAGAATAAATGGAAAGATTTTCTTAAATGTAGCTAGTATGGGAATGGATGCTGAAATCGTAAAAAGAAATGAAAAGATAAAAAAAATAATAAAAAGTAGTATTTCATACACTATTAGCATGATTATGACCTTAGCATTATATAAAAGCAAAAGACTTACAATAGAGCTTGATAAAGATAGTATTGAAACAGATGTACTTTTAGCAGCTGTTTCAAATGGGAAATACTATGGTGGCGGTATAAAAATATGCCCTATGGCTTCAATAGATGATGGTTATTTTCATGTGGTTATCATAAAGAAAATGAGCAAGCTTAAGCTTTTTACCTTGTTTCCGTTGGTGTTTAAAGGCGAGCATATAAACATAACAGACTATGTTAGTGTATACAAATCCAAAAACGTAAATTTAAAATTTGATAATGAATTAATATTAAATATAGATGGTGAGGTTCTTACAGTAAAAGACAGCGTAAGTTTCATAACCCATAGTCAAAAAATAAAGGTATATGCAAAATAAACAAGAATAAAAAACCCTTTGATGCTAACAATAAGTATATATAGTAGCTTCAAGGGGTGTTTTTATGGGGAAAAAAATTGCAGTACAGAAAGGTTTAAGCCATATAAGAAAAGACTTAAGTAAGCTTGGCTATGAAATAGTTAACATAAATGAAGGAAAGGCTGTGGAAGCAGTAATCTATATGGCTGATGGATATGACATAGGATATCACAGTAATTTAGTTAGCATGAACAGTGGTGCTGACATGAATAAAGGCATCATATTAATTAATGCAGCAGGAAAAACTGCAGATGAAATAGATAGAATAATTTCTAATAGAATCTATAGTCCCTTATTTGAATAAGCATAAAAAAGTAGAAGTCTAGCCTCTTCTACTTTTTTTATGCTAATTGTTTAAACTCTCATATTCTTTTTCCTTAAATAATTTCCAAAAGGAAGTAATAAACCCGGCGGAAATAATATCTGCCATTCTCATGATTGTACTTAATCTTGTGTTTTGCAATATAATGTATTCCATAAAACCACCTAGATTCACTACCCCAGTTATATGTATATCACCAATATGAGGCAGGTCTTTATTTACTCCTGCACCAGGCTTTAAAGCACCTTTAGCAACGGTAATATACCCTACACGTTCTAATCTACCCAGACAAGCATCTATAGCTATGACAAAAGGATTATTATAAATAGAGTATATATGGTTAATCTTCTCTACTAGATTTTTTGCGTGTACGGGGTCATCTAGTGTACCTAAAACATAAACATTAGGATATAGCCTTGGAAGGTGTGTAAGCTTGTAACCAGTTAAAGGACCTAACGAATCTCCTGTAGACCTATCAGTTCCAACACATAATATTATAATATCCTCATAAGCATCATTATAATATTTTTCCATGTAATTATAGATAATATCGCTGAGCATTGATCTTGCAAAAGGTGAATTGGAATCTACTGAGCTTTTTTCAGTATTCAACAATATAGTCATATATCTATCCTCCAAATAACTAGTAGTGCTAAATAGAGTTTTTCCAAAAGAGATATGGTTGATACAGATAATTAAATAAAAAATGAAAAGCTTTTTATAATAAACCTTGATTGTGTTAGATATAATTATCTAATACATAATAGATATGTGTAGGATACTGGATTTATGATAAAAATGCGTAAAGCTAATATAACATAAATATAATATATGATGATTTGAATATGGTGTGTATAGATAGTATAATTAACTTATACACATTCTTCATATGATGGGAGTTGATGATTTGAAAAAAGGGAAAAGATTTGGATTAGGAATTGCTATATTTATAATAATTGTTTTTATTAGTTCTTTTACAGAAGTAGTCGATTTTATAACAGACTATCAATGGTTTAATGAATTAGGTTACACAAAAACCTTCTTCACTAAGCTAGAAAACCAGTTCTTAATAGGTATACCAACTTTTTTTGCTGTGTTTATAATAATTATGATTTATATTTTATCAGTCAAGAAGAACTATTATAAACTGGGAAATATCATTGTAGATAAGAAGGAAGAGAAAAAATTTAATATGTTTTTAAGCCTAATTTCTGCAGCTATTTCGATTTTCATGGCATCAGTAGTGTCCAACAGATTATGGCTTGAAATACTTCAGTTTAAAAATGCTACAGAATTTAATGTAAATGATCCTATTTTCAATAAAGAGATTTCATTTTATGTATTTAAGCTACCCTTATTAGGTGAAATTATTAGCTTATTAAATCTCTTGCTTTTTATGCTTATAGTAATAACAGTAGTCCTTTATCTAGTGATGCTGACAGTAAAAAGACCAGCTACAGAAGAATCTAATGTATTTGAAGAACAAAACTTTGTTAATGTAAAAAATTTATATAAAGATATTACTAAAAGGATATTAAATGTAGCGTTGATTCAAATAAGTGTAATAGGGCTTATTATGTTTTTATTATTAGGAGCTAACTATATATTAAAATCATACTATCTTCTATATTCTCCTAGAGGAGTAGTATATGGTGCAGGCTATACAGACATCAAAATTACTCTCTGGGTTTATAGAATAATGGCGGTATTAGCAGTAATATCTGCATTTGGGTTTATATACGGCGCTCTCAAGAAAAGATTAAAAATAGCATTAGCAGGTCCAATACTTCTTATAGTAGTATCTTTAGTTGGTAATTTAGCCAGTATTGCAATACAGAAATATATAGTTGAGCCTGATGAAATATCTAAAGAAGAGCAATATTTAAAATATGGGATAGAACTTACACAAAAAGCCTATGGAATAGACAATGTTGAAGAAAGAATATTTCCTGTAAGTCAAAACCTAACTAAGGAAGATATACTAGACAATGAAGAGACTATAAAAAACATAAGAATAAACGATTATTTACCTGTCAATCAAGTCTATAACCAGCTTCAAGGTATAAGACCATACTATAGATTTACAGATGTAGATATAGATAGATATTATATTGAGGGCAAATATACACAAGTATTTCTATCTGCTAGGGAGCTAGACCAAGAAAGACTAAGTGGCCAAGCTCAAACCTGGATTAACAAGCGTCTTAAATATACCCATGGTTATGGGGTTACTGCATCACAGGTAAATGAAACAACACCTGAAGGACAGCCAAAGCTTTTAATAAAAAATATACCACCTGTTACAGAAACTGATTTAAGAATTGAAAGACCAGAAATATACTTTGGAGAAATAACGAACGAATATATAATAGTAAACACAGATGAAAAGGAATTTGATTATCCAATGGGAGATGATAATCAAGAAACGATTTATGAAGGAAATGCAGGCATTGAATTAAAAGGATTAAATAAATTATTATATGCAATTAAACAAAGCGATTTTAAGCTTCTTATTTCTAGAAACATTAATTCAGACAGTAGAATAATAATGTATAGAAATATAAATGAAAGGGTAAGAAAGCTAGCACCGTTTTTACATTATGATGAGGATGCTTATATAGTTATAAATCAAGAAGATGGTAAGCTATATTGGATACTAGACGCATATTCAACTACAGACAGATATCCATATTCCCAGCCTATAAATGATTCAGGAACTAATTATGTGAGAAACTCAGTTAAAGTGGTAATAGATGCTTACAATGGAGATGTAAAATTTTATGTAGTAGATGAAAATGATCCTATAGTGATGACTTATGGTAAGATATTTAAAGATTTGTTTACAAGCATAGATAAGATGCCAAAGGGCATAAAAGAGCATATAAGATATTCTCAAGATATGTTTGATATACAAGCAGAGATATATAGAACTTATCATATAGATAATCCTAGGGTTCTTTATAACAGAGAGGATATTTGGGATATAGCTAAGGAAAAATACATGACGGAAATATTAGAGGTAGAGTCAAACTATCTTATGTTTAAGCTTCCAGGAGAAGAAAAAGCAGAATTTTTAATAACAGTTCCATATACTCCAGCCAATAGATCTAACATGATATCCTTATTAGTAGGGAGAAATGATGGGGATAACTTTGGACAGCTTATAATATATAAGTTTCCTAAGAGCGAAACTATAGATGGACCTATGCTGATTGAATCTAGAATAGACCAGGATTCTGAAATATCCCCGCAGCTTACTTTATGGAGTCAAAAAGGCTCAAACGTATTAAGAGGAAACCTACTTATAATTCCAATAGAGGATTCCCTCCTTTATGTAGAGCCAGTATATTTACAAGCAGATAATGAAAACAGTCTTCCAGAAATGAAGAGAGTAATAGTAGCATATAAAAACAAAATAGTCATGGAAGAAACTCTTGATTTAGCACTATCTAAAGTATTTGGACAGCTAACTGTAGAAGAGGATAATAAAAAACCTGGTGCTGTAGTAGATATAGACATAGAGGATAAAGATGTAGAAGAGCTTGTAAAAAGAGCCAATGAATTATTTATAAATGCAAAGGAAGCATCACAAAATGGAGATTGGGCAAAATATGGAGAGTATATTAAGCAACTAGAGGAAGTATTAGTAAGGCTAGAAAGTGTGCTTGTGCCAGAGGAAGTAGAAGAAGAACAATAATATGCATAAAGTTAGAGAATTTAGCAAATAACTATTGCAAGAAAGTTTTGTATATGTTAGAATATTCATTAAATTAATAGGATGCAATGATAGGAAATAGTAAATATATTTATATCTTAAGAGAGCCAATGGTTGGTGAGAATTGGTGCTATAGTATATTGAATCCATCCTTGAGTATTTTACTGAAAAGGTAAAACCTAAGCAGGGGATATACTGCAAAGAGTGAGCTGAATTAATTATTTAGCTAACTAGGGTGGCAACACGGGAGATTCTCTCGTCCCTTATATAATCTATAAGGGACGGGAGTTTTTTTATTTTTTAATATTAAAGGAGGAGTTAAAATGCTAGATATTAGAAGAATTAGATTAAATCCAGAAGAAGTAAAAGCTGGTCTTGCAAAAAGAAACGGTGAATATGGTATTGATAAAATATTGGAATTAGACGAAAAAAGACGCCAGCTTTTAGTTCAGGTAGAGGAAATGAAAGCAAGACAAAATCAGGTATCAAAACAGGTTCCTAAGTTGAAAAAGGAAGGTAAGGATGCAACAGAAGTATTAAATGAGATGAAAGAGCTATCTCAAAAGATTAAAGATTTAGATACTGACGTAAAAGAGGTAGAAAATCAACTAAACGATATGCTGCTTCGTATACCTAATATACCTAATCCTAATATTGCAGTAGGTGAAAGTGACGCAGATAATGTTGAGGTAAGAAAATGGGGAGAGCCTAGAAGCTTTGAATTTGAGCCTAAGGCACATTGGGACATAGGAACAGACCTTGATGTATTAGATTTTGAGAGAGCTTCAAAGATTACAGGCGCAAGATTTACTATATTCAAGGGACTAGGAGCTACCTTGGAAAGAGCAATAATCAACTTTATGCTAAACCTTCATGCTGGCCAACATGGTTATACTGAAATCTCACCACCGTTTATGGTAAATAGAGCTAGTATGACTGGAACTGGACAGCTTCCAAAGTTTGAAGAAGATGCATTTAAGATACCAGATAAGGACTTTTTCCTAGTACCCACTGCAGAAGTACCTGTTACTAATATTCATAGAGACGAAATTTTAGATGAAGAAAAGCTTCCAATATACTATACTGCATATACACCTTGCTTTAGACAAGAGGCTGGTTCAGCAGGAAGAGACACTAGAGGTCTTATAAGAAACCATCAATTTGATAAGGTAGAGCTTGTAAAGCTAGCTAAGCCACAAACTTCATATGATGAGCTTGAAAAGTTAACAGAAAATGCAGAAAAGGTGCTACAGCTATTTAATATACCTTATAGAGTAGTGGAGCTATGTACAGGAGATTTAGGGTTCTCATCTGCTAAGACCTATGATATAGAAGTATGGATGCCTAGCTACAACAGATATGTAGAGATTTCTTCTTGCAGTAACTTTGAGGACTTCCAATCAAGAAGAGCAAATCTCAAATACAGAGATAAGGAAACAGGAAAGGTAGAATATGTCCACACACTAAACGGCTCAGGTCTTGCTGTAGGAAGAACACTAGCAGCGATTCTAGAAAACTTCCAAGAAGAAGACGGATCTGTAGTCATACCTGAGGCTTTAAGACCATATGTAGGTGGATTAGAGAGGATTATTAAGAAGTAATAAAAATAAGAGAGGTGCCTAAAGCGGAAAAAGGGGGAAATTAAGATACTCATGAAAATTATCGCTAGCATAATTTTAATCATAGGAATTATAAATCCTAGATTGACATGGAAAGTATCAGAGGGATGGAAGTTTAAAGATGCCGAGCCTAGTGAAGCATATTTAATAATGTCTAGAATAGTTTCTGTAATAGTCTTAATTATAGTGTGGCTTTTTGTAGAATAAATTAAAATAGATATTAAAAGAGACCTAGAAAACATATCTAGGTCTTTTTTTAATCATCTTCTCGTGCTTTTTATAACTCATTTTGTCTTTTAATTTTTAATTCTCAATTGTTTTATAATTCTCCCTTTCTTTGCCAAGCATGGAGTGCAAGGGCAATACCTATGACACCATAGGCTACAAATACCCTAAAGAATTCACCAATCTGACTATTATTCATTAAATTTTGCCCAGCAAAAGGAGATATTATAAACAGCATATGGAAGAGGAAGGTACCTAGCAGTGCTTGACTAAAGGTGGCTTTGGTTACAGAAGCACCACCTACTAAAAGAGATGCTACGGCAAAAAGGCCTACCTGCTCATGGCTTCCATAAGTATTCAGAGTTCCTATATTTTGAAGGAAAATAAGCTGACCCCAAGCGGCTAATATCGTGGATATTATTGTAGCAATAATTCTAGTTCTTCCAACATTGATGCCTGAAACCTTTGCAATATGAAGGTTTTGTCCAGTTGCTCGCATATCTTGACCTAACTTTGTCCTAAAGAAGAAGGTCAGTAGTATGCATAATATCCCTACCATAACCATAGTGAATATTGGAATAGAAAGGCCAGGATAAGGCTTTATCTTTATCACATCGTCTAATGCATATCTAATATTGGACAAATCAATTGTATTTTTTATACCTATTCCAGTAGATAATAAAAGGCTTTCATTTATTATAGGTATAATTGGGCCTGCCAGAACTAAAAATGCAAGCTGGTACAATCCATTTGCAAAATAACCTAGAATCATACTAGTAATCATTTCTTTTCCTATTGCTTTATTTAGGACAATTCCAGTAAGATATCCAAAAACAATAGCTATAGGAGTAGATATTCCTATTGCTAATAAAAATGCCCATATTCCTTCAATGGGGAGGTTGGCAATTATTATTAGGGCTACTTGCCCAGCCATGGCTCCAAGAACTATCCCAAAATTCAGTCCCATTCCTGCTATGACAGGTATAATTAAGGATAAGACTAAAAAGGAGTTTCTTGCTAGTCTTATTATTATCTCATTTAGCAGAAATATAAAAGGTATTTCTGCAAAAACATAGCCTACTAAACAGAGAACTAGAAAAATTATAGGAACAGCATATTTTTTGAAAAATTTCCCTAAAGTCTTGCCTATGTTTTTTTTCTCCATATCTAAATCTTCAAGTCTTATATTAGTACCCATTATACCTGCTCACCTCCTGTATTTCTAGTTAGAGCGTATAGAATAATACCATTACTTACTATTATCCTGACTATTTCAGACATACTTCCTTCAGACAATATATTGATTACAGGAAGAGAAACTACTAGTAGGGACTGAAACAATAGAGTTCCAATAATTACATGAACAATATTTGCCTGTTTTAATGTGGCTCCTCCTATGAGTATGGCTGCTACAGCAGGAAAGGCAGAATAAAGGGGAGCATTATATAGCTGCAAAAATCCAAAGGACTGACTATATAAAATAATCCCTATAGAGGCTAATACAGTTGATAATATTGTTCCTAATATTCTTTCCTCATTGACGTTTATCCCGTTAGAAATAGCAAAGCCTTCATTACTACCAGCTACTTTCATTGCAGCACCCTTTTTGCTTTTACTGAAAAGCAAATACATAAAAGCACATAATAGAAAGAAACCAATAAGCCCTGTAGGAATTTTAACTCCTCCAATTGAGAAGGAAAGAAAATTATTTAATAGCTTGTCAATAGAAGATTCTAAAGACACAGTTACTCTAAGACCATTACCACCATATGCCCATATAAGCTCAGGACTTTTAAAGGGGGCTATAAGCCAGAATATGCACATGGCAGATACTATGGAAAAGCCCACATATGTACCAACAGTCATTTCTTGTCCTTTTACCTTGTTCAACATTACTCCGTATACATAGCCTGCAATTATAGCTAAAGGTATGGCAACGATAAATGAAACCCATAAGCCTGTAAATCCTGAAAGCTTAAATTCTATACTTACCAAAGCACCTATGAGACCACAGACAATGCCTATTGGCAAGGCAAAGTTTAAACCTATGCCCGATTGTATGGCAGGAACCATTGCTAGCACCAGTACACTATTCATACCAAAACGAACTAGCATATCGCTAATTAGGCTAGACAGAGGAATATCAAGAAAGACAGCAATAATCATTAAAATCAACAAAAAGGAAAATATTATCAGACGAGGTAATCCAATGCTCTTAATATACTTTTTAACTTGTTCCATATTACAGAGCCTCCTTCTTATTATATTCTCCAGCCATCATCAAGCCAAAATCTGCATCACTTGCATCAGGAGGGAAGATTCCTTCTAACCTGCCATTAAAGATAATTGCAATTCTATTTGAGATTGAACGAAGCTCTGCCAGTTCACTTGAGGTTATGATTATAGTCATGCCCAACTCTCTGTTAAGCCTGACTAATAAATCTAATATAATACTTTTAGCACCGATATCTATACCTCGAGTAGGCTCTGAAACAAGAAGGATATCAGGCTCTAATGTTAATGCTCTAGCAATACATACCTTTTGCTGATTTCCACCACTTAATTTTTGAGTAAGCTGCTTTATACTAGTACATCTAATATCTAATTCCTTAACCATACTTAAGGAGTGTTTTTTTGCTTCTTTAAAGTTAATCATTTTAAAAGGACCTATTTTTCTTATAAATCTATTTTTAGTTTGTATAGCAGATATGGCTATATTGTATTCAATGGAATCATCTAACAAAAGACCGATACCTCTTCTGTCCTCAGATACAAAGGCAATATTCCGGTTAAGTGTTTCCTTAGGATTATTTAAAGGTATAGGTTTTCCGTCTTTTAATATTTCTCCCTTTGTAGGGTAAAGTCCCATTATCCCATTGGCAATTCCTATTTTACCCTGTCCTGCTAATCCTCCTATTCCAAGTATTTCTCCTTTTTTTATCTTAAGATGAAGACCCTTTACCATTTCACCTGGCATGTTGACAAATAGATTATTTATTTCTAAGGCATAATCTTCACTATTATCATCAATACTATTCTCTGAAACTGAAGTATAGCTTCTCTCTATTTTACGCCCAACCATTAACTCTGCTATATATCTAATATTAGTGTCCTTTGTAGGTAAAGTTTTAATTACCTCTCCATCCCTTAAAACAGTAATGTTATCAGTAACACTCAATACTTCATCTAATCTATGAGAAATAAAAAGTATAGCTATGCCCATGTTCGCTAGCTTTTTAACAGCATTTAAAAAGATTTCTGCTTCAGATTCTGTAAGGACGGCAGTAGGTTCATCAAATACCAAAAGCTTTAAATTGCTTTTATCTATTTCTCTAGCTATTTCAACAAACTGCATATATCCAACAGGTAATCCTGCAACGGGCAACCATTCATCAATGTTTATTCCAAGAGTGTTCAAGGATTTTTTACTATCATTCCTCATAGAACTATAATCTAAGTTTTTAAGTTTTTGTCCAAAAGCTAAGCTTAATAAGCTTTTTTTAGTAGTTTCTCTATTAAGCTTTATATTTTCAGTTATAGTAAAACCTGGTATAAGCATGAATTCTTGATGTACCATACCAATGCCCAAGTCCATAGCTTCTCTAGGAGTTTTAGGATTACATATTTGTCCACCTATTAAGATGTCTCCTTCATAGCCTCCTGTTGAATGAATAACAGGCATTCCAAACAAAACATTCATCAGGGTAGATTTTCCTGCACCATTTTCTCCAACAAGACCATGTATTTCTCCAGATTTTATTTTAATATTTATATTTTTCAATACTTTGTTTCCTGAATAATCCTTACTTATATTTTTCATTTCTAATACATAGGTTTCTGTCAATTAAGTTTCCCCCTTTTTTTGCAAAGGTAGATTTAAATATAAGGGTTGCCCTAAGGCAACCCTATATTTTATTTAAACACTTGAGACTCAGTAACGAACATTAAGAAGTTTGGATGGCCATCTAGCTCACTTACCTGAACCTTTCCTTTTGCTGCTTTTTCTAGCAATTCAACCATTTTATCTCTATTGAATTTTCCAACATTGCCTTTTCCATATTCTATAGCATATTCTACAGCTGCATTTACCATTGCCATATTGGCAGGAGCCTTCCATGTAGCAAAATTGCCACTTCGGTTAGATTCTACAACCTTAGCATTGATTTGATCTAGCATAAACTGAACGTCCCCAGCTTTTTCTTGTGGAATTTCAATTCCCATAGCACCTGGATATGCATGGTATGGACTTGGACAGCATTGCTCAGGATATAGACCACCTTCGTTTAAGATAGACTTAATTAGAGGCTCTTGCATAGCACAGTTAGTGCTAAAGAAAGCAGTTTTTTCTCCAAGAGCATCTACCTGTCTAGGCACATCCTCAAGTATAAACTGTTGAGCTCCAGGAATTCCGGCATCACCTAACGGATCTGGCGCATCAACTTCAAGGAATTTAATACCTAGCTTAGAAGCAGTTTCTTTCATTACGTCTCTTCTACGAGATAAAAGCTCCATTGACATATGTCTTGGGAAGGAATAGTGAACAAATGTGTCTGCCCCCATATCTTTAGCAAGCTGAATTATAGTTTCTCCACGTTTAATATTATCAGTTTCAAGTAAAATATCCATTCTAGAAGAAATAGTTCCTGGGTCCTCATGAGGCACTCCACCTATGAACAGAATATCATCTCTAGTTTCTTTAACCTTGTCTATTGCTGCAGCACTTCCAGGTACTGCTTGAACTATTACTATTGCTTTAACCTTTGGATCTGCTGCTAAGCTTGTTATTTGAGCAATGGTTGTTTCCTGCTCCTGTGCAAACTTGTCTGGATATGTAACGTGCTTAATTACATCTGCCCCATATTTCTTTACCATATCCTCGCCAGCTCTGAATTCCTCCTCACCCTGAGAAACAGTACCAGTCACAAGACCGATTTTAAAGTCTAGGCCTTTGTCACTAGCAGTCTGCTTTGTACCACAGCTAGCTAATGTAAGAACCATTAAAGTGGCTAACAGTAAAGCAATTACCTTCTTATACATTTTTTTTCCCCCTTTAATTTTAAATTTATGCTCTAAATTTTGAACAGATTTATTATAAATATTTTAAAATAAAAGTTGCTATAAAGCAACAAATATTTTGAATATTAACAATATTCAGAAAAAGCCTTAATAACTAAAATTAAGGTAAAATCAATAAAGCAAAGTGAATAATAAACATTCCTTTTAAAAGATTAAACTATGATAATATATTCTATTGATTTATATTTAAAATAATTCCAAGAGAGGCTAATTTAAAATTAATGAAACTTCTGATATAATATTTAAATAGAGATAAGCATATTCAAATTACTTAATTCTAACTATGGGGGGCAAAATGAAGAAAAAATTCATATGCGTTTTAATTATAATGATAATTTTATTATCTAGTACTACATATGGGGCTGAAGACTTTTCTCAAGAAACGAGAGCTGTACTTCTAGGCGATTTTGAAAGTGGAGAGATTTTTTATGAATATAATATAGATGCTCAAATAGAAATAGCTAGCTTAACTAAGCTAATGACCTATTTATTGGCAATGGAACATGTGGATAGTGGCAAGGTAAGCTTAGACGACATAGTAACCATAAGCCATACAGCATCAAGAACACCAGGCTCCTCATTAAAGCTTAGGGAAGGGGAGGAGCTAACTCTTAGAACACTGTTAGATTCTATAATGATAGTTTCAGCTAATGATTCTTGTATAGCAATAGCAGAGCATATATCTGGAAGTGCAGATGCATTTACTAAATTAATGAATGATAAGGCTCAGGAAATAGGATTAGCAAATACAGTATACCTAAATCCTAATGGGTACCCATTGAAAAATGGAGTTCAAAATATGATGACTACTAGAGAATTATTTGAACTCTCTAGATATGTAATATCAAAGTATCCACAAATATTAGAAACAACTAAAATAAATAAAATGCTTATGCCTTCAAGAGGTTATGATAGAGATAATACTAATCCATTACTCAGCTTAATAAGTAATGTAGATGGGTTAAAAACAGGGTTTACGGATGAGGCAGGATATTGTCTAATATCTACAGTAGAAATAAAGGAAGATGAAAATAATACAAAACCCTTTAGGCTTATAGGAATAGTTATGGGGACAAAAACTGAAGAAATAAGAAAAAATGTAAGCAAGGAGCTGTTAGAATATGGCTTAGAAAACTACAGCTATAAACAGATTTTAAATAAAGATACTTCTATAAAAAAGATAGATATATTAAATGCTAAAATTTCAAAGGTAGATATTTATCCTCAAAAAGATTTGAACTTACTGGTGAAAAAAGGGGAAATAATAAAGCAAGAAATAAAGCTAGAAAAATTTTTAAAGGCCCCTTTAAAGGCCGGAGACAAAGTAGGACAGGTTCATGTGCTGGACAAAGGAGGAGAAAGCTATATTATAGATTTACATACTAAAGTATCAGTTCAAAAAATCAGTTTATTTGATAGAATTTACAATTATTTTCAAAGCAAAAAGGAATCCTAAATCATGGAGCATTGACAATAACATGAGATTAGTGTAAAATATATAGTTGTTATATAAGGTGCTCCCGTAGCTCAGCAGGATAGAGCGACGCCCTCCTAAGGCGTAGGTCGGAGGTTCGACTCCTCTCGGGTGCGCCACAATTATTTTTTGAAGGTGAAAACATGGATGAGTATTTCATGAACATAGCATTAAATCAGGCAAACAAAGCTTATAGCATCGACGAGGTACCAGTCGGTGCTATTATTGTAAAAGACCAAAAGATAATAGGAACAGGCTACAATATGAGAGAAACACTAAATGATCCCACTGCCCATGCAGAAATTATAGCAATAAAAAAAGCAAGTGAAGCTTTAGGGGCCTGGAGATTAATGGGATGCACTATGTATGTAACCATAGAGCCTTGTGCCATGTGTGCAGGAGCTATTGTAAACTCTAGAATAGAAAGAATAGTCATAGGAGCAAGAGACCCTAAAATGGGGGCTTGTGGCTCTGTAATGAATATAGTGCAAAATCCGCAGTTAAATCATAGGGCAGATATAACTTTAGGTGTAATGGAAAATGAATGCTCTAGAATAATGAAAGAGTTTTTTAAAAAGCTAAGAGAGAAGTAAACAATCTTTTATTAGTACAAAGATGGTAGATTATCTGATAATATAGTAATTGTTACAATGCTTGCTTTAAGCAAATATTCTGATAAAGGGGCAAATAAGAGAGATATGATGAATAATGCAAAAGAAAAAAACAACAGGCTGTTAATAGCATTTATTTTTATCATTATGATTTTGTCTGCAATAAGTGATAATGTCAGGGGAATTTTTGTTCCTTCTTTTAAGTCGGATTTCTCTGTAAGCAACACTCAGATAGGCACCATAATAGTCATAGGTTCCATAGGTTATATTATTTTTTCTTATTTAGGTGGGATACTATGTGAAATTATTGGACACAAAAAGGTTTTACTCATAGGAACGGGATTTATGACGCTTTCCTTAATTACATTATCTCAGAGTCCAAATTTTATTATTTTATTAATAGGTATGTTTCTCTTAAATGCAGGCTGGTCTCTCATAGGGATATCTATAAATACTATGGTACCATTATTGGCAGCTGGATTTAATGCTATTCTTATGAACCTAATACATTTTAGCTATGGAATAGGGGCCACTATAACTCAAAAAGCAACAGGAACCTTATTGTATAAGGGCATAGACTGGAGAAGTATTTATCTCTATATAGCCATATTATTTGGAATAGTATTTATTACATTTATTCCTGTCAAGACACCCTTTATTAGAAAAGCTCAAAAAGACAGTAAAATTGATTATGGATATATATTTAAAAACAAGGTTTTATATTTTTACATGATTGGTCTTGGTCTATATGTGTCATCGGAAATGGCAACAAGCAATTGGTTTGTTAATTACATGAAGGAAGCATATAATATTAGTGAAAATGTAGGGACCTATTATACCACTGTGTTTTTTGGCATATTTGCCCTAGGAAGGCTTTTTGGAGGATTTATAGTAGAAAAGCTTGGAACCACTAAAAGTGTACTAATATCATCTGTATTAGCATTTTTCTTTTATGCCCTTGGAATTATACTAGGAGAAAAGGGACTCTTTGTCATCGCTTTATCGGGACTATTTTTTGCAATTACATTCCCTACATTGATATTAACTGTAAGCAACGTGTTTAGAAAAAATAGTGCATATGCAGTTGGAATAATAACCATGGCTACATCGGCAATTAGTATGGCTATGAACTTTTTTATGGGATGGTTAAACGATGCCATGGGAGTTAGATATGCCTACTATACAATCCCAATATGCTTATTTATAAGTGCTTTTTTCATATTTCTAATACATAAAAATAGTAGCAAAAGGGAAAAACAATAGAGTAATAGAAACAACCCCTAAGAATGAACATGCCCCTGTCAAGTAGACAGTGGTAAAAATAAAAATCTTTCTACGCCAATCGTTGAACAATGGTTGGCGTAGACTCATTCTATGCAACTTTATTCTGCAAGTAATTTCTGTACTCTATTGGTGTCATACACTTTAATCGCCTTTGATACCTATGATTATTGTAATACTCTATATAATCAACAATAGCAGTTTCTAATTCGGAGTATGAATTGAATCTTCTAAGGTAATACATTTCAGATTTTAACATGCCCCAGAATGCTTCCATAGGTCCATTATCAATGCATCTTGACACTCTGGACATGCTTTGTATCATACC